>LARU01000003.1 GCA_001274695.2 Azoarcus sp. PA01
AAGATGCCTGCAAAAAAGTTGCGCCAGTTGCAGCGCGCCTTTCAGGCGAGCGCACAAACTCCGCCTGTCGGTTGCAGCCCGAGCACGCCGAACGTTCGTCTCCGCGCGTCGAATCCCTTGAAAATCATGGGATTTCGTTGCCTGCTTCGCGACCGACCGCTGCTTTGCGCTTCATATTTTCGGTCGCCTCCAACGGTGCTAGCATCGCTTCACGTTAAATTGTTTGATATCAAACATTGATGCCGGACCGGCGAGAATCGCACCTGCGCTCGCGACGGTTCGCCCAAGGAGGCGACATGAAGACTCTGCTGATACTTTCGGTGAATGGCCGGCCGCGCGAGGACGCAGTGGCCGGGAATGCGTTGCTGATCGATTATCTGCGCGACACGCTCGGCCTGACCGGCACGAAGCAAGGCTGCGACGGCGGCGAGTGGCGGCGCGTGTACGGTGCTCATCGACGGCGAGCCGCGGCTTGCGTGCTGCACGCTCGCGCACTCTGTGGCCGGGCGCTCGATCGAGACGATCGAAGGGCTCAGCCACGAAGGCAAGCTGTCGCGCCTGCAGCGCGCGTTCCACGAGCACCTCGGCAGCCAGTGCGGCTTTTGCACGCCGGCATGATCATGGCGGCCGAAGCACTGTTGCGCCGTACTCCGCAGCCCGTCGCGCGACGCGATCCGCGCGGCGCTCGCCGGCAACCTGTGCCGCTGCACCGGCTACGTGAAGATCATCGATTCGGTCGAAGCGGCCGCCTGCGCCAGCGAGGTGCCGGCATGAACGCGCCCGACCGCGAACTGCGCAAGCTCGGCGCGGCCAACGGGGCGCCGCGCGGCGTCGGCGCCCGCCTGCCGCTCATCGACGGCATCGAGAAAGTCACCGCACGGCACGTTACACGGCCGATCTGCCGGCCCAGGGCGCGCTGGTCGGCAAGATCCTGCGCAGCCCGTACGCGCATGCCGAGCTGCTCGAAGTCGACATCAGCGAAGCGCTGAAGCTGCCTGGCGTGCGCGGCATCGTCACCGGTGACGACTGCGACACGCCTTACGGCGTGATCCCGATCGCGCAGAACGAATTCCCGCTCGCACGCGGCGCATCCGCTATGTCGGCGAGCCGCTCGCCGCGGTCGCCGCGGTCGACGAGGCGACACCGACGCCGCGCTCGCGCTGATCCGGCTGAAAGTGCGCGAGCTGCCGGCGTATTTCGCGCGGCTGATGCGCGCGAGGCCGATGCGGTGCTGCTGCACGACAACAAGAAAGGCAACATCGAGCGCGAAGTGCATAACGAGTTCGGCGACACTGCCGCCGGTTTCGCGACGGCCGACCTGATCGCGAGGAAGTCTTCGAGTGCGCCCGAAATCCACCACGCGATGATGGAGCCGAATGCCGCGCTCGCAGCGTGGGACAACGAGCGCGGGCACCTGACGCTGTGGTCAGTCACGCAGGTGCCGTACTACGTGCATGAATCGCTCGCGCGCTGCATGAAGCTCGACGCGGCCTATATCCGCGTCATCAAGCCGTTCGTCGGCGGCGGCTTCGGCCACCGCGTCGAGACGCTGAACTTCGAGATCATCGCCGGGCTGCTCGCGCGCGCAGCGCACGGCACCGTGCGCCTGCTGCAGACGCGCGAGGAAGCGTTCCTGACGCACCGCGGTCGGCCGCAGACGCACGTCCGCATGAAGCTCGGCCTCACGCGCGACGGGCGCATGACCGCGTGCGCGGCGGAAGTCGTGCAGCGCGGTGGCGCGTATGGCGGCTACGGGCCTGGTGACGATCCTGTACGCCGGCGCATTGCTGAACGGCCTCTACGATCTTCGTGCGGTCAAGTACGACGGCTATCGCGTCTATACGAACACCCCGCCATGCGGCGCGATGCGCGGCCACGGCACGGTCAACATCCGTTTCGCGTTCGAATCGCTGCTCGACATGATGGCGGCCGAACTCGGCCTCGACGCGTTCGCGGTGCGCCGCAAGAACCTGCTGAAAGCGCCGACCGACACGATCAACGGGCCTGAAAGTGATGAGCTATGGCCTGCCCGAATGCCTCGACTGGGTCGAGCAGGCAAGCGGCTGGCGCGAGCGCGCAGCGCGGCTCAAAGCGACAGCGACGGACCGATCAAGCGCGGCATCGGCATCGCCTGCTCGCACTTCGTCAGCGGCTCAGCCAAGCCGGTGCATTTCACCGGCCAGCCGCACGCGACGATCGCGCTGCGCGTCGATTTCGACGCCGGCATCACGATCCTGACCGGCGCATCCGACATCGGGCAAGGCTCGTCGACGATCATCACTCAGGTCGTCGCCGAAATCCTCGGCGTCGAATACCGCCGCCTGCGTCTCATCGCGACCGACTCGGCGCTGACGCCGAAGGACAACGGCTCGTATTCGTCGCGCGTGACTTTCATGGTCGGCAACGCTGCAGCGGACGCGGCGCGCAATCTCAAGCGCGTGCTCGTCGCCGCGGCGGCGAAGCGCCTGCAGGTTGCCCGAAGCCCACGTCGACTGGCCTCCCGGCGATTCGATGATCGTCGGCCAGCGCCGATAATCGAGCCAGGCCTGACCGCGCCTTGTCGGCGACGCGTTCTCGTAGACGGTTTATTCCTCGGAGATCGCGCCTGTCCCATGGTGGGGCCCGATCCCAGATCGCGCCCTGGACCTGTCCTTCGACCGACATCGGGTTGATCGCGAAGCCGCAGTCGATCGCCGACCAGACCTTGTCCACGGTCACCGTGCCGAGGTCGGTGTCGACGCTGACTTCGACGGCCTGCGCCGCGTACGAGAAACCATCGTCGAACCGACCGCGCCGCCGCGCTGCTTGCCGCCCTGGAACTCGGGCGGGCACGTGAACGTGCCTTTGACGGTCAGCATGCCGACCTCGACGAGCGCTTCCTCGACGACGTCGTGGAACGCGATGTGGCGCGACGCATCGCCGACGACTGCGGCCGCTTCGCCGAGCCAGTCGACGTGGGCTTCGGCAACCTGCAGGCGCTTCGCCGCGCGGCGACGAGCACGCGCTTGAGATTGCGCGCCGCGTCCGCTGCAGCGTTGCCGACCATGAAAGTCACGCGCGACGAATACGAGCCGTTGTCCTTCGGCGTCAGCGCCGAGTCGGTCGCGATGAGACGCAGGCGGCGGTATTCGACGCCGAGGATTTCGGCGACGACCTGAGTGATGATCGTCGACGAGCCTTGCCCGATGTCGGATGCGCCGGTCAGGATCGTGATGCCGGCGTCGAAATCGACGCGCAGCGCGATCGTCGCGTGCGGCTGGCCGGTGAAATGCACCGGCTTGGCTGAGCCGCTGACGAAGTGCGAGCAGGCGATGCGATGCCGCGCTTGATCGGTCCGTCGCTGTCGGCTTTGAGCCGCGCTGCGCGCTCGCGCCAGCCGCTTGCCTGCTCGACCCAGTCGAGGCATTCGGGCAGGCCATAGCTCATCACTTTCAGCCCGTTGATCGTGTCGGTCGGCGCTTTCAGCAGGTTCTTGCGGCGCACCGCGAACGCGTCGAGGCCGAGTTCGGCCGCCATCATGTCGAGCAGCGATTCGAACGCGAAACGGATGTTGACCGTGCCGTGGCCGCGCATCGCGCCGCATGGCGGGGTGTTCGTATAGACGCGATAGCCGTCGTACTTGACCGCACGAAGATCGTAGAGGCCGTTCAGCAATGCGCCGGCGTACAGGATCGTCACCAGCCCGTAGCCGCCATACGCGCCACCGCGCTGCACGACTTCCGCCGCGCACGCGGTCATGCGCCCGTCGCGCGTGAGGCCGAGCTTCATGCGGACGTGCGTCTGCGGCGACCGCGGTGCGTCAGGAACGCTTCCTCGCGCGTCTGCAGCAGGCGCACGGTGCCGTGCGCTGCGCGCGCGAGCAGCCCGGCGATGATCTCGAAGTTCAGCGTCTCGACGCGGTGGCCGAAGCCGCCGCCGACGAACGGCTTGATGACGCGGATATAGGCCGCGTCGAGCTTCATGCAGCGCGCGAGCGATTCATGCACGTAGTACGGCACCTGCGTGACTGACCACAGCGTCAGGTGCCCGCGCTCGTTGTCCCACGCTGCGAGCGCGGCATTCGGCTCCATCATCGCGTGGTGGATTTCGGCGCACTCGAAGACTTCCTCGCGGATCAGGTCGGCCGTCGCGAAACCGCGGCAGTGTCGCCGAAACTCGTTATGCACTTCGCGCTCGATGTTGCCTTTCTTGTTGTCGTGCAGCAGCACCGCATCGGCCTCGCGCGCATCAGCCGCGGCGAATACGCCGGCAGCTCGCGCACTTTCAGCCGGATCAGCGCGAGCGCGGCGTCGGTGGTCGCCTCGTCGACCGCGGCGACCGCGGCGAGCGGCTCGCCGACATAGCGGATGCGCCCGCGTGCGAGCGGGAATTCGTTCTGCGCGATCGGGATCACGCCGTAAGGCGTGTCGCAGTCGTCACCGGTGACGATGCCGCGCACGCCAGGCAGCTTCAGCGCTTCGCTGATGTCGACTTCGAGCAGCTCGGCATGCGCGTACGGGCTGCGCAGGATCTTGCCGACCAGCGCGCCTGGGCCGGCAGATCGGCCGTGTAACGTGCCGTGCCGGTGACTTTCTCGATGCCGTCGATGAGCGGCAGGCGGGCGCCGACGCCGCGCGGCGCCCGTTGGCCGCGCCGAGCTTGCGCAGTTCGCGGTCGGGCGCGTTCATGCCGGCACCTCGCTGGCGCAGGCGGCCGCTTCGACCGAATCGATGATCTTCACGTAGCCGGTGCAGCGGCACAGGTTGCCGGCGAGCGCCGCGCGGATCGCGTCGCGCGACGGCTGCGGAGTACGGCGCAACAGTGCTTCGGCCGCCATGATCATGCCCGGCGTGCAAAAGCCGCACTGGCTGCCGAGGTGCTCGTGGAACGCGCGCTGCAGGCGCGACAGCTTGCCTTCGTGGCTGAGCCCTTCGATCGTCTCGATCGAGCGCCCGGCCACAGAGTGCGCGAGCGTGCAGCACGCAAGCCGCGGCTCGTCGATGAGCACCGTACACGCGCCGCACTCGCCGCCGTCGCAGCCTTGCTTCGTGCCGGTCAGGCCGAGCGTGTCGCGCAGATAATCGATCAGCAACGCATTCCCGGCCACTGCGTCCTCGCGCGGCCGGCCATTCACCGAAAGTATCAGCAGAGTCTTCATGTCGCCTCCTTGGGCGAACCGTCGCGAGCGCAGGTGCGATTCTCGCCGGTCCGGCATCAATGTTTGATATCAAACAATTTAACGTGAAGCGATGCTAGCACCGTTGGAGGCGACCGAAAATATGAAGCGCAAAGCAGCGGTCGGTCGCGAAGCAGGCAACGAAATCCCATGATTTTCAAGGGATTCGACGCGCGGAGACGAACGTTCGGCGTGCTCGGGCTGCAACCGACAGGCGGAGTTTGTGCGCTCGCCTGAAAGGCGCGCTGCAACTGGCGCAACTTTTTTGCAGGCATCT
>LARU01000005.1 GCA_001274695.2 Azoarcus sp. PA01
TGGCATCGGCATGGGCACCGAGGGCATGAAGTATTCGCTGGTGTCGCGGGAAGTGATCGCCGACAGCATCGAGACCTGCGTCAATGGGCTGTGGCAGGACGGGGTCGTGGTGATCGGCGGATGCGACAAGAACATGCCCGGCGGCATGATCGCGCTTGTCCGCACCAACGTGCCGGGAATCTACGTCTATGGCGGCACGATCAAACCGGGCATTACAAGGGCAGGGATCTGAACATCGTCTCGGTTTTCGAGGCGGTGGGGAATTTACCGCGGGGCGGCTCGATCCGATCGATTTCAAGGAAATCGAGAAGCGTGCCTGCCCCGGCAGTGGCTCGTGCGGCGGGATGTACACGGCCAACACGATGAGCGCCGCGTTCGAAGCGCTCGGCATGAGCCTGCCGTATTCCTCGACTATGGCCAACGAGGACGCCGAGAAGCTCGCGAGCGCCGCCGAGTCCGCCCGGGTGCTGGTGGAGGCGATCAAACGTGGCCTTCGCCGCGCGACATCGTCACCCGGGAGGCGATCGAGAACGCCGTCAGCGTGATCATGGCGACGGGGGGCTCGACCAACGCGGTGCTGCACTTTCTGGCGATCGCCCACGCGGCCGAGGTGCCGTGGACGATCGACGACTTCGAGCGCATCCGGCGACGCGTGCCGGTGATCGTCGACATGAAGCCGTCCGGGCAGTACCTCGCGACCGATCTCCATCGGGCAGGCGGCATTCCGCAGGTGATGAAGCTGCTGCTCGAGGCCGGGCTGCTGCACGGCGACTGCGTCACGATCACCGGGCGGACGATCGCGGAGCTGCTTGCGGACGTTCCGGCGGCGCGCGTGCCGATCAGGACGTCATCCATCCGCTGTCCGATCCGCTGTACGCGCAGGGCCATCTGGCAATTCTCAGGGGCAATCTATCGCCGGAAGGTTGCGTGGCGAAGATTTCGGGTCTGAAGAATCCCGCCATCACCGGCCCGGCGCGCGTCTTCGACTCCGAGGACGACGCGATGGGGGCGATCATGGCGCGCAAGATCGTAGAGGGTGACGTGGTGGTGATCCGGTACGAGGGGCCGAAGGGCGGCCCCGGCATGCGCGAGATGCTCGCCCCGACGTCGGCGCTCGTCGGGCAGGGGCTCGGAGAGTCGGTCGGGCTGATCACCGACGGCCGGTTCTCGGGAGGCACCTGGGGCATGGTCGTCGGCCACGTTTCCCCCGAAGCGTTCGTCGGCGGCCCGATTGCGCTGGTCCGCGACGGGGATTCGGTCACGATTGATGCGCACCGGCAGCTCGTCCAGCTCAATGTCGGCGAGGAAGAGCTCGCGCGCCGAGCCGCCGACTGGACGCCGCCGTCCCCGCGCTACACGCGCGGCGTGCTCGCGAAGTTTGCGAAAGCTCGCCAGTTCCGCCAGCAAGGGTGCGGTTACGGATCTGGACTTGTAGGTGGTGACCCGCAGAGCCGGCCGGAGGCGCGGGATCGGGCCTGGCGAAGCCCATCTTGCGCAGATCGCGAGAAGTCGCAGCAGGCGTTCTCACGCCGGTCGGTGACAGGCGTCTCGAATTGTTGCCGTCGGGAATCGACGCCGGAAGCGCGCTTCTATCAGCCACACACAGTCTCGGTGCCGGCCGATTCCTGTCCAGGCCCGCCCGGTACAGCAACCGTCACCGACGGGGTGCCCGCGCCGGTGCTGCTTGGCGAATCGCCTTTTTGGTAGCGCCACCCCCAGTTGGCACCGCGATTTGTTCTGGTGACCCGGGCATCGACCGCCGTCTGCCTGGAACGCATGGAGGAGATAGGGATGACCGACCACATGCCTGATGACCTGTCTGCCACTGGCAGGGACCTGGGCCTACACCGACGAGCTGCGTCCCCGGCACGGCGTCGTACGCAACGTCCATGGCGAGTGGGTGTTGCTGAGACACGAACTGGTCGTGCAGGCTGCGCTGAGCGATGACCGGTTTTCCAGCGCGGTGTCGAGCCATCTCCACGTCCCGAACGGCATGAACTCGGCCGAGCACACGGCATACCGGCAGGCCCTGGACGGCTTCCTCACCCCGGAGGCGCTCGCGCCCTTCCGTGAGCGATTCCGTCGGGTGGCGACCGGCTTGGTCGCGTCGCTGCCAGGGCGTTGCCGTCCACGGCCGTGTCCCAAGTGGGCGTCCGGTTTGCGGTCCGGGTGCAAAGCGCGTGGCTGGGCTGCCGGCCGATCTCGAAGATCGCCTCGTGGACTGGGTTGCCGAGAACCATGCCGCGACGCGCTCGGGCGATCGGTCGTGGACGCAGCGGGTGGCAGAGTCGTTCGACGACCTGATCCGCTCCGTGCTCGAGCCGCGCGCGGCGCTGCGCGCGAGGACGGCGCGGACGATGTCACCGCCGGGCTGATGCGGACCGAAGTGAACGGCCGGCCGCTGACCGACGCGGAGATCGTGTCGGCTCTGCGTAACTGGACGGGTGGGGACCTGGGCTCCATCGCACAGTGTATCGGTGTGCTGGTCCATTACTTGGCGACGCACCCAGCTGTGCAGGATCATCTGCGCTCGGGCGTACCTGACGCCGAGATCGATGCCATCATCGATGAGATCCTTCGGATCGACGACCCGTTCGTGTCCAATCGCCGCGTGACGACGTGCCCTGTCACGATCGGTGGCGCGGAACTGCCGCAAGGCGCACGCGTGAAACTGAACTGGACGTCCGCGAACCGGGACGAGGCGGTCTTCGGCGACCCGGACGCCATGGGTCCGGAGCGTAACGCCGACCGAAACCTGGTGTACGGCATCGGAAGGCACGCGTGCGCCGGACGCTTGCTGGCGACGCTGGAAATGCGCATCGCGATGCAAGAACTCCTCGCCGCGACGTCGTCGATTGCACTCGACTCGCAGCGGCCAGCCGAGCGGGCAGTGTCTCCAGTTGGCGGCTGGGCCATGGTACCGATCGTGCTGGCGTAACCCGTTCGCCTTGGCGCATGAGTTTGATGCTGGCACGTGCCCCCTAGCATTAACTCGGCGCCCGCAGATGCTGTTGCCGTGGGATTTCAGGTTGGGCCAACGACCAGACTGAAACGGACCGCCTGTGGAATGCGACTGTAGAAAATGACGGACAGGAAAGCGCATGCGGCGAGTGCAAAAACAAGTGGGGACTGTTGTGGCAAATCAGGCCACGCGCCCTGACAGCCGCCCTCACCGATCCTGATCCAGCTGCGGCTCAGCGCGTTCGAAGCCATGATGGGGATGAGAAAGATTGATATCGCTGCGATCAAGGCCGCTCGGCGCGGTTGACGCCGAAGCCGTGCCAGCGACGAACGGCCAATCGTTACGGCCAGCATTCGAGAAAATGCGGTGGGTTTCGAGGTGCCCGGGGATGAGCTCACAACTTGCTTGTCCCTGCCGCCCGACGACTTGACCATCGCGCCGGTCGTCTACAAGGGAACGAGCCCAGTCGCGCGCGTCATTGCAAGCTTGCATAGCCCGACTCACTTGCCGGTTCCCGGCAGAGTTCTGTCTCCACATCCCATTCGCGTGTCAGAGACAGATGCACGACTCCATTGTCATTCTCGCCAGTTCCAGAAAGCTCGGTGGCATCTGCCTCGCCGGCAAGGATTTGTCGCGACCCAGCCCAGCTGGATCCGCCCGGTCTGCCGCGCCGCAGGCCAGGCTTGGCCGGCATCGGTTCTGAGGATCCGCGCGGGGGGCATTCCTCACCTCGGAAGCCGAGTGTGCATCCCGCTTGCGCAGTCCATGCCCGAAGCCCATCAGCAGGAGAACTGGCTCGTCGGTACGGGAGCGTGGCAGCACAAAGGCACGATGCCGACCGACACCTTGCTCGATCTGGTCGATGTCGAATCGCCCTTGTGGATGAACGGCGATCAAAGCGTGCACGGCTGGAACGATCGCGTTCCGGAGTGCGTCGCCGCGCAGTCGATCCGCTCGTCGCTGCGGCTGGTCAGGCCGCAGTGGCTGCGCTTCGAAATGGATTACAACAGGTACACCACATTCGCCCTCCGCGCCGCTTTCGGCTGGGCCGGGCACGAATACCGGCTGTGCGTCACCGACGAACTCGCGGTCGCCCGATGGCACGCACGACTGATGGACGGTGAATCCGGTCACTGCGACGCACTGCTGACCATCAGCCTGGGTTTGCCCTTCCACGGCTATTGCTACAAGCTTGTCGCCGGCGTCATGGAGCTCAGTTAAGTCATGAAACCGATCTACACCATCGGCCATTCGGATCATTGCCTGGAGCATTTCATCGAACTGCTCGCCGAGCGCGGCGTCGGCGTGCTGGTCGACGTACGCAGCTCGCCCTGGTCCAGGCGTTTTCCGCACTTCTGCAAGGCGCAACTGGCGAGCGCACTCCACCCGGCGGGCATCCGCCATGTCTGGATGGGCGAGCAACTCGGCGGTCGCCCATCACCCACCGTGCGCGAGCAGATGATCGGCGAAGGCTACGCCGCCATGGCGGCGACCCGGGCTTTCAGGCAAGGCCTGAATCGCCTGCTGCGCGGCCGTGCCACGCATTGCGTGGCCCTCATGTGTGCCGAGCGCGACCCGGCCGATTGCCATCGCGCACTGCTCGTCGGACGAGCGCTGGCTCAATGCGGTGCCCCCCCCGTCCACCTGCATGCCGATGGCAACGCCGAAACGCATGCGGCCTTCGAGCGCCGTCTGTTCGAGATGGCGGGCGCGAATCCGGACGGCGACCTGTTCGCGTCGGCCGACGATTTGCTCGCGCTTGCCTACGTCGAACGCGAGAAACGCCTCACCGGTGTCGCGGAACTCGGAGAACACGTATGAGTTCGATCCTCTACACGGTCGGTTTCACCCGCAAAGGGGCACAACGCTTCTTCGAACTGCTCGCTGACGCGGGCGTGCGTTTGCTGCTCGATATCCGCGCGCGCCCCGATTCCCAGCTCGCCGGCTTTGCCCGCGCACGCGATCTCGTCTGGTTGCTGCAGAAAGTGGCCGGCATCGGCTATCTCCATGTCTCCGCGCTCGCGCCGGCGGCCGACTTGCTGGCCGACTATCGCGACGGGAGGTTCGACTGGGCAGGCTACGAGAGGCGCTATCTTGGCGCCTTGAACGAACCCCTGGTACGAAAGCAACTCATCGGGGTGGAGCTGGACAGGGCATGTCTGCTGTGCGCCGAGCCGCTTGCCGACCAATGTCACCGGCGTCTGGCGGCAGAGTGGCTGGCAGCCCGGCAGCCGGGGCTGGAAATCGAGCACCTCGTCTGAAGGGGATTGAGGTAGGCTGACGAAAATGGACACTCCCGGTTGGTAGACTTGCCCAACGGGAGCTAGCAGATGCAAAGAAAATGTCAGCATTACACGCCGGAGTTTCGGGCCGAGGCGGTCAAATTGGTGTTGGAGCAAGGGCTGTCGCACGAGGCGGCCCCGCAGCGGCTGGCCGTGCCCAAGGGCACGCTGTCGAACTGGATCACGGCGGCGAAATCGTCGCGGGGCGGATCGGCGCCGCCGGGGGCACGGTCGGTCGCGGAGCTGGAGGCGGAGAATGCCCGGTTACGCAAGGAGTTGGCGGAAGCACGTGCCGAGCGCGACATTATAAAAAAGGCAGCCGCGTACTTTGCCAGGGAGTCGCTGCCCGGTACGCGTTCATGAAGCAATGGCGACTCCGCTTTCCGGTCGAGCTCATGAGCCGCGTGTTCGGCGTCTCGCGCAGCGGCTTTTACGCGTGGCTGAAACGGCCGCCGTCGTGCAAGCGCCAGTCGGACGAGCGGCTGAAGGTGGCGATCAAGGCCGCCCACCAGCGCAGCCGCGAGACTTACGGCGTACGTCGTCTGCAGCCGGAGCTGGCCGCTGGCGGCTTTGCCGCCGGCCGCGACCGCATCGCCCGCCTGCGGCGCGAGCTGGGTCTTCGCTGCCGACAAAAGCGCAAATTCAAGGCGACGACGAACTCGAATCACAGCTTGCCGGTGGCAGAGAACCTGCTCGGACAGACCTTTGCCCCGAGCGCACGGAATGAGGTGTGGGTCACTGATCTGACCTACATCCCGACGGGCGAAGGCTGGCTGTATCTGGCCGGGATCAAGGACGTGTTCACCTGCGAGATCGTCGGTTATGCGATGGGCGCGCGCATGACGCAGGAGCTGACGGCGCAGGCGCTGTTTCGGGCCGTGCAACAGAAGCGCCCGGCGGCGGGGCTGATTCACCACTCGGACCGCGGTAGCCAATACTGCGCTCACGACTACCGCAAGCTGCTCGATCAGTTCGGCATGCGCGCATCGATGTCGCGCAAAGGAAACTGCTACGACAACGCGCCGATGGAGAGCTTCTGGGGCAGCCTGAAGAACGAATTGATCCATCACCAGCGCTACGCCACGCGGGCCCAGGCGCAGGCGGCAATTCGCGAATACGTGGAAATCTTCTACAACCGCCAACGGCGCCACTCGCGCCTTGGCTATCTGGCGCCGGCCGTGTTTGCTCAACAATTCAGCAGACAGGCCGCCGCCGCTTGAGGCGGGAGCGTCCACCGTAGACAGGACACCTCAGATTGCCTGCAGAGGCAACACCGGTCAGGCGCACTCGACGATGGTGTAGCCGCCCATTCCGAGCGTCGCATTCTTGCCTACATGCAGCCACTGGCCGAGGTGCAGCCACGGCAGCAGCGGCTCGAGCGTGCCCTCCAGTGTCCACGTACCCAAGGCACCACCCAGCGTCATTTCCCGCTGCTGACGGCTGGAAAAGCGCGACCAGTCGTGCCATCGCAGCGTCGCCCGATGTTCGAGCGTATCGGCCAGGCGCACCAGCGCCGACGGGTCATCGACCAGATTGCGGCTGTCCGCATGAAACTCCGCCAGCAAGGTGGCTCTGCGAAGCAAGTCGGCGACGAGCTTACGCGGGGTCAGTTGCTGCGGTCGCAACGGTTTGCCATGATGCTGCAGACGCAGCGGGGTGTGGAATGCAAGGGTTAGCCGACCGGGCGCGGCACGCCGGCTGACAACCTCGAAATCGGTGTCATGCTCGGCGATTGCCGTGTCGCCCGCCTCCCAGATGCGCTCAAGATGTTCGGTATCATTTCGTTGGACCTCGATGGTTTCGAGGGCACCTGACGCCCGCACTCTCCCCAGGCCGCCGGCGACGGCCCGCTGCAGGGCGAAGCTGATCAGAGGCAAGTGCCTGAGCGCCTGGCCGAATAGCACCAGCCCAAAGTGCAGCATCTCGCCCGCCTCTACCTGACGCGTGCCGAGCGGCGGCGGCTCCACCACATACGCGTTAGGGATATGGCTAAAATTCTGCAGGCTGTGGGCAGCCGGGCCCGGCGCCTCGAACACCGCCGGATAGGGACAGGTGGTGCGCAACGGGCAACCCTCGCACACCGGTGCATGCGCCAGGCAGCTCACCTGGTGAAGCGCGGCGCCGAACTGCCCGCGCAGCAACGAACCCGCATAGTCCGGCAGATCGAGCCGGGCTCGCATGCGAAAGCCAAACCGGTAGCGCGCGAGCCGAAGTTTCGGCTGGTCCGTGCTCAATGCGTACTCCAACGGACGAGGTGTTCATCGAGCCGGGCCAGCTGATCGGCACAAACCACCCGAATATTCAGCGCCGCAGCGAGCTTCAGCTCGGGTTCGTTGAGTTTGCGGAAACTCGCGAGCATCCCCTTCGTACCCAGCCCGCCGATCCGTCGGCTGTTCTCGCTGAGCTTGAACAAGGTATCGTTGGCCTTGGTGCTGCGCTCACGATCCATGCGGGCGGTCTTGCACTCGATGGCAAACAGCCGGTTGCGGGCCAGGAAAGCGACATCGAGTTCGTTTCGAACGCCATCCGGATCGGTCACCACGAGGTTCGATGCCTTGTCACGCAGACCGATGCGGTCCTGAACCGTGCTGAGGGTCTGGAACACATACTGCTCCAGCCAGCCGCCCTTGCAAAAGAATCTCGCGTTCTCGTCGCTGAACCGGATGGTGTCGTCCTGACGGCTGAGCACATCTGCATCCTCGAAGTTTCGCAGCATTGCGTCGAGGGAAAGGCTGTCGAGCTGCCTGTCGTCAAGCCGGATGACGAGCGTCTTATGGTCTTCGGCCGCCTGCGCAAGGTAGTTGAGCTCACCCAGGGTCTTCTCGAAGGTGCGCGAATTGCGCACTAATGTGCTCTGCAGTTCCCGGTAGCTCGCCGGAATGTGCGGGTGCTGTTTGTCGGAGATGCCGAAGCCGTAGCTCTGAAGATAGTGCTTGAGTCGCAACGATGCGCCGAGTTTGACGTTGTCCCGCGAGCGGTCAAGCCAGATAACCTCGTCGGTGTCGACATCCACGTAAAAGGTCGCGCATCGTGCCGTGCCGGCCACTCCCTGGGCCGCTAGCGCCATGAGCTTCGTACCGCCGGTGAGATTGAATGCGATGTCGTCAGATTCATGACTGGCGGCGATACCCAGAACAATCTCCTCGATCTGGCGGAGGTCATGCTCGTTCGGAAGGTGGACCGACTCGACCCGTATGCCAGACTCCCTCAGTACTGCGGCAAGGGCCTCGGCGCGCCGCTGCATCTTGCCGCTGACCAACAGCAGCGCACGCTCGGGCTTGAGCGTGGGGTCCAGGGTCGGCAACAGATTCGGCGCCGCCTGATCGGAAACCAAGAGCACGTGGGTAGTCGGTGTCGTCATGCGTAGATCTCTTCTCTGGCTTATCGTCATACATGCAAAGCATACACTCGACCGTACCCGTGTTGGGTTACGTGATGGATCCGCCGGGCTGCCAGCTGTCCCCTTGCAGACACAGCGATTCAGCCTTGTCCGTCGACGCCGGTCGCAACGAACTCATCCAGCCAGTTTGCCACCATCATAGCGAGTTCCTGCACCATGCTCGGCACCGCAGCATTGCGCCCCCTTGAGTTCGATGATCTTCCAGCCGCGTTCGTCATCGGCCTGAAGTGCCAGTGTGGCGAGCCGAGCGCCGGTGCGGCGTTCCCGTACAGAAAACACATGGGCGCCCTCACCAAGACAGTTCCCGACCCAGCTGGCGACACAATGCATCATCGCCTGCCCTTCGGCATACAAGGCCGCCTCGGTGGTCAGCTCGTGCACCAGAAAGGGGCCCGTTTCAAAACGACGCAAAACGGCGGGCCCGCGTCGCCGGCCGTGAGGACGTGCCGGCTCGTATCGCCAGTTCTCATGACACTGCTCGAAGGTTCGCCACGATGCACGGCGACGGTTGGCATCCATTGTTGCGTCCTGCCCCTGATCGGACGAGCCATTCCACCAGCGGGATGGCTTCCTTCTGCAACCAGCTTCGTACAGCCTTGCGAGGGTACAGTCGCTGCGCATGCCTTCCAGAGTGCACGAAAAAGGCAGGGCGGGACGAGTTCGTACACCGGCTTGGGCAGGCGAAGCTGTTGAAGCGCTTCGAGCAATTGCCACGGCGGAGCCACATCCATCTCGCCAGCCTGCACCGGCCGGAGAAACGCCACCACCTCGCGACGCGCGGTTCAACGCCAACTCGAGACAAGCCGTCGGCCAGCGGTTCGATCAACGCGTCACCCATTTCGACATACAAGCGCCAGGCACGACTGCCCACATCGAGGCGCTTGAGTACCTGACGTAGCGCACTGGGTTGCGCGCCTTCCGTGCTCGTCGCATTCGCAAACAAGTCGGCAAGCGAGAGTTGGTCGTTGGTCGTAATGGATATGAGCGAGGCTAGCTTCGAGAGCCTTAATCATGCCCGGAATCGACTGGCTTCTTGATGCTTGCAAGCTTGTCGGCGAATTACGAGATCGCTACCGCATCTGGCATGCCGCCTGCGCACGGGTGGTGTCGCCAGGCGAAAAGAGGAGTGCATATTCAGGGCATGTCTTCGGACCAGTCGCCCGCACCACTCATCGCGCCGTTGGGCGTCTTAATCCCTTCGTATTCAGGGCATGTCGGACGTAACGGGTCGTCATGGGCGGCGCCCCGGGGCTGTCTTAATCGCTTTATATTCAGGACATGTCTTCGGACAGAAGCCGGGCATGGTGGCGTTCACGCTGGACGCGTCTTAATCCCTTTGTATTCAGGGCCTGTATTCGGACTTAACCATGCCTAAATACAGACTCGCAGCAGGACGTCTTAATCCCTCTGTATTCATCGCCTGTATTCGGACGCTGCCCTCCCCCTTAAGGTGAAGGCGGAAAGGTCTTAATCCCTTTGTATTCAGGGCCTGTATTCGGACTGGAGCGCAAGGCGCACAAACGTGGTGAATTTCAGTCTTAATCCCTTTGTATTCAGGGCCTGTACTCGGACGCCGGCCGCAACGGTAGAGACGAAAGCGGAAACGAAGTCTTAATCCCTTTGTATTCAGGGCCTGTATTCGGACGCAGAAGTTCGACGGTGACGCTGCCCGATGTTGGGTCTTAATCCCTTTGTATTCCTGGACTGTATTCTGACCAAGCTGCTGTTCGAAGAACGCATCCAGTGGACGTCTTAATCCCTTTGTATTCAGGGCCTGTATTCGGACGATCCTCGGATTCACTGAACGCCCCTTCACGGTCGCGTCTTAATCCCTTTGTATTCAGGGCCTGTATTCGGACGATGAACGGCAGCGAGCACAACCCGCTGGTGTCTTAATCCCTTTGTATTCAGGGCCTGTATTCGGACGGAAACTGGCGCATCGCCACCCCCACGGTCTATGAGTCTTAATCCCTTTGTATTCAGGGCCTGTATTCGGACCTACACCTGAAGATATGTATCAAAACTTTCCGTCTTAATCCCTTTGTATTCAGGGCCTGTATTCGGACAGACTTACAGCGTGCACAAGGTTCCGAGCGTGCGGTCTTAATCCCTTTGTATTCAGGGCCTGTATTCGGACACGACGAAGAATCTTGACAAACGTTCTGGTTGTGTTGTCTTAATCCCTTTGTATTCAGGGCCTGTATTCGGACGCACCGATACTCGTGTCGGTCTCGCGCTCTATGAACTGTCTTAATCCCTTTGTATTCAGGGCCTGTATTCGGACCCACTAGGGCGGCAAGGCCGCTAGGAGGCCCGTGTCTTAATCCCTTTGTATTCAGGGCCTGTATTCGGACTGGCGACGCTGCGCTGCTGGATGCGCGACTGCAGTCTTAATCCCTTTGTATTCAGGGCCTGTATCGGACTGGCGGTTGGCGCCAGGTGGTGCGTGACTGGAGTCTTAATCCCTTTGTATTCAGGGCCTGTATTCGGACGGCAACGTGACCGCGATCCTCGTGCGGATCGGCGTCTTAATCCCTTTGTATTCAGGGCCTGTATTCGGACGCGCAAGCGCGCTGGCGATGCCGTCCGGTGTCAGTCTTAATCCCTTTGTATTCAGGGCCTGTATTCGGACCAGTTGCGACGCGTATGTGCTGCGCTCGATTCAGTCTTAATCCCTTTGTATTCAGGGCCTGTATTCGGACACATCATCGGCACCTGGCATCGCAAAGGCTCGTCTTAATCCCTTTGTATTCAGGGCCTGTATTCGGACTGCTCCCTCAAAAAACGCCATATGGAACAACAGGCTGCAGAGGGGTTTCGCAAGATTTTCCGCTGTCGTCGAGCGGATGGTCCTGCGCGTTGCGCGCACTTGCATGAGCAGAACTGTATCACTTCGCCTGAGGCGCGAGCAAAGCCTTCAGTTGCGGGGTGGTCGCGGAGAGAAGTGTGATTTCCTCGAGGGTCGAGCCTCGGCCGATGGTGTCGATCTGCGGGTGGGCAGGAAGTTGGTAGGCACGCACGTCGTCCTGGCCGGAGTCGATACGCTTTTCGACCGCGCCCATGAGCTGGCTCATGGCAACGACGCTGCCCTCGAAATAGAAAACGGAATACTGGACCGGCACCGCCTCATGGACCAGAAACCGGTGCAGGCGCTGCAGCCGTTTGGAGTCAGCGATGTCGTAGGCGATCAGCCAGTCGTGCCGGTTGCTCAGGGCCACGCGTCGACTTCCCTGACGAGATGGCGATGCAGATCGGCCAGCAGCTCCGGACAATGGCTGGGGCGCGGATTGGCCCGCGCTCCGACGGCGTGTGCGAGGATCCCGATCGGCGTCTCGCCGGCGGCGAGGCGGTCTGCTTCGGTGCCGGCTTCGTGCAGCAAGAATCGACTGATCCGATTCCTCGGCAGGGTGTTCGTCACAGATAGTCCTCCAGATCCTCGAAGCGCTCGAGCAGCGGTTCGCCCGCCTGCCGCAACCGGCGGATAAGCCGCATGCAGACGGCGCGCAGCCAGCGCTGAAGCACCGGGGTGAAGGCTGCCCAGGCCTCGTAAAAATGGCTGCGTCCGGCCTTGCCGAGCAGACAGGCTTCGCGGTCCTGGCTGAAGTGCGCGGCGCGCAGCGTTTCGGTACGAAACAGTCCGATCAACCAGCGATCGACCGCAGGTCGCAAGGGTTCGATGAGGTCGCAGGCCAACGATTCGCGACCGAATGCCGGACGATGGTAGAAGCCGATGAGCGGATCGATGCCGGCCTTGTGAGCGGCGCGCACGGCTTCGAAATGAAGCAGGGTATACCCCAGCGACAAACAGACATTCACCGGATCGCGGGGCGGCCTGCGGTTGCGGCCACCAAAGCCGAGCTCCGGTGCAAAGAGTGCGACCAGCCCGCCGAAGTAGGCGCGCGCGGCGCTGCCCTCCAGACCACGCAGGCACGCGCAGGCACAATCCGGCGTTTCATCAATGGCATGCAACGCGCACGCAATGCCTATGCGCGCATCGTGCAAAGCCTTGCGGCGCTGCGGGCGGCTGGCTTCGGCTTCGCGGATCAGCCTGTGCTGACGCCTGAGCTTGGCAACAACGATGCCGCGAGCCCATTGGTCGCAAAAGGCGTGGTCGAACGCGAACCGGCCCTGCGCCAGGCGAATCGCGGCATCATTGTGGGCCGGTCCGAGGACGACCGCCACCTGCCGGCTCATGCGCGGACTCAGAAAAAGCGTGGGCACGCCGGCCTCGGCAAGATGCATGAGTGCGCCGCTCTCGATCCGCGTGCGCGCACCCTGGATGACGAGACGATCGATCAGCTTGACGGGAACGGTACTCCGGCGCATGCCCTCCTCGTACATGGCGAGCGCGCCGTCGGCGTAGCGAACCTCGAGGCCGGCGCGGTCGAGCAGCAGCATGCCCATGTTTCAGCCCACGTAGAAGTAGTTGTCGTCGGCGGGCGCCTGGGCAAGCCCGAGCGACCAGACCCGGGCCCTGGGGTCGAGCCGGAGCAGCAGAAAGCGGTCCTCGGACGCTTCTAGCAGCCGCGACATGTCACGCAGCAATTCGTGCCGCTCGGCAGGTGTGAGAAAGATTTCGTGCACCGATTTCTGTCCTCCGGTGCGGTAGGCGCGCACACGCGCCAGTGCGGTCGCCAGTCTGCGTGGCGAGGCAACGTCGTAAGCGGCAAGAAAGAGGCTACGCTCGGTCATCGTCCCGACTCCGTTTACAGAACGCAGGCATGATGAACGGTATCGCCCAATTGCCGGGTTGGCGCAAGCTTGCGACAGTTGCCGGAGACGATTTATGCGTTAGTCTTTGGCCGTCGCTCAATCATCAGAATTACCACGTCATGTCAGATCCGAAGCCACGAAGTACTGCCCGCCGCATCCTGCTTGCCGTCACCGGTCTGACGCCGCAGGTGGTCACCGAAACGCTCTACGCGCTCGCCTGCCCGCCACACACGGGCGGTGCAGCATGGTTGCCGGACGAAATCCATCTCGTCACCACCGCCACCGGCGCCGAAAACGCACGGCTCAACCTGCTGCAGGGCGAGGGCTGGTTTCATCGGTTGCGCGCGGATTACGACCTGCCGCCGATCGAATTCGACGCCGATCACATCCATGTACTCCAGAACGGGCAGGGTCAGCCGCTGGAAGACATCCGCACACAGGCGCATAACACCTGCGCGTCCGATTTCATCACCGAACTGGTGAGACGCTTCACCACCGATCCAGCGTCCGAACTGCACGTCTCCATCGCCGGGGGGCGGAAGACCATGGGCTACTACCTGGGCTATGCGCTGTCGCTGTACGGCCGCGCGCAGGACAGGCTGTCGCATGTGCTGGTTTCCGATCCTTACGAGACCAACCGCCAGTTCTACTACCCCACGCCTTACGACTTTCCGATCCATGTGCGAAGGGGGGAGCGCGAGATCACCGTCGATGCGCGCAACGCCCGCGTGGACCTGGCCGAGATACCCTTCGTGCGCCTGCGCGAGGGTCTGCCCGCGCGCCTTGTGAACGGCGTCACCGGTTTCAGTGAGGCCATCTCCCGCGCCAACCGTGGCCTCGAGCCGCCCCTGCTGCGCTTGTGCATCGGTGCGCGGGAGGTTTACGCCGATGAGACGGCAATCGATTTGAGCGAGACCGAATTCCTGGTGGCATTGTGGCTGGCCGAACGGCTGCAGGGCGGCGGCGGGCCGGATGCAAACACTGCGGGCGAAGAAGCGGCCGAGTTTCTCGACGTGGCCAGGCGGGTACTGGGCAGCATGAGCGCCCGCTACGAGAAAATCGAAACCGCGATCCGGCGCTGCGAGGGCTGCAAGGAAGATGTGGGCCGGTACTTCCAGCCGCACAAGTCGCGCATCAACAAATCGCTGGAACGATGCCTCGGGGCACGCCCTGCCGCCCGCTATCAGATCGCCGCGCTACGCAGCCGTATGGGCATGGGCTACTACCTGCCGCTGAGTGTCGACGAGGTCGTCTTTGAATCGTGACTACCTTGGCAGATGATATGCTTATGTATTTGTTATGCATTTCAGCACACGTCGATCGGCACTTCTGGACGTGAATGGCACTACGAGCCGGCTGCTGGGCTGGCAGCGCAGAGTGAGCAGAGGGAGAGGATAGCGGCTTATGCGTTACGTCTATATGTTCGAAACCCGAGGCATCCAGCGTTTTCTGTTCGCAAGCGGCAGATTGCGCGACATGCTCGGCGGCAGTGAGCTGGTCGACTACCTGTGCGCCGACGGTGGCCTGCTCGATCAGACCCTGAGGCGGCTGGAACTCACGCCCGACGTTGTGCGCAAGGCGGGCGGCGCGTTCTACTTGTTGTTCATCACGCGTGAAGAGGCCGAGCGCCTGCGCGCAGCCTGGCGGCTGGCCTGCGCGCACTGGCTGCCGGGCGTAGAGAAGGTAGACGTGCTGGCGTCGGGTAAAAGCGCACGCGAAGCCATCGCGAACGGCTTGGAGCTGTTACGCGAAGAGAGAAACCGCATGCGGGCGGATCTGCCCCGCCCCGGCCCGCTCGCCGAGCGCAGCGCCCGCACCGGGTTCGCGGCCGTGAAGCGGGAGCGGGACGAAGCGATGGACGCGGCCACGGCACGGCAGCGCAGCTTCAACCGCCCAGCCGACAGCCTGCCGCTGGCGTCGCGCTTTCTCGATGGTAACGGCTTCATCTGGCCGGTGAACTTCGAGGAAACGGCACCGGCCCGCAGCCGCTTTCCTCTCGGCGAACGCCGTCTGGTGGGTCTGCTTCATGCTGATGGCAACGGTCTGGGCGAGTTGCTGCGCACCCTCAACCACGCCTGCGAGCGGGCCGAAGACAAGTCCTACATTCGGCTGTACCGCAAGTTTTCCGACGGACTCGGGCGCGCCACGCTGCGCGCCGCGCAAACCGCCAGCCGCGAGGTGCTGGTGCCGGCGGCGGAAAATGGCGTGCTGCCGGCGCGGCCGCTGGTGCTCGGCGGCGACGATCTCACCATCGTGCTGCGTGCCGACCTCGCACTGGGCTTCGCACGTGTGTTTCTCGCCGCCTTCGAGGCTGAAACCCGAGAGGCCATGGACGGGCTCCGGCAGATCTTTGTGGATGAAGGACTCGCGGAGCATGCCAGGGCGCTGCCGGCGCATCTCACTGCCTGCGCCGGCCTGTGCTACATGAAATGCAGCCAGCCGTTTCATGCCGGGCACGAGCTGGCCGAATCCCTGTGCAAACGCGCCAAGGGTGCGTCGCGCAAGGTGCGGCAGGCCGGCGACCCAATGCCTGCCACGCTCGCGCTCCACAAGGTACAGGACAGCTTGCTCGAGGACGCCGAAAGCCAGTTCCGTCAGAATCATGTGGCGCGGCACGAGGTCGCAGCCGACGCAACTGCGCGTGCACCCGAGCTGCATCTGGCGCTGCCGGCCTATGCCTTGCATCCCACGGCCGGCTTGCCGGCGCTCGACGATCTGCTCGCGCTGACGACGGTGTTCGACCGGAGCACCTCGGCCGGCGCACTCAACGACCGCCCGCTGCGCGAGCTGGCCACGATGATGCACGCCAATCTGCCGCTGGCCCGCCATGCCTATGTGCGCTGGCGCGATCTGGCCACACGCGAGCACAAGGCTGCGCTTGGCCGGTTCGATGCCGCGCTCGGTGCCCTCGTGGGGGAAACCGCCCCTGATCTGCCGTGCTCCCGCCCTGAGCCGGATACGGCGCTCACGCACAGCCCGATTTCCGATCTTCTGTCCCTGCTCACGGTGCGCCCGAGCACCAGCACCGAAGCGGAGCGCCTCGCCCGATGACGACGACCCTCGACACCCCGATGCACGCCAGCGAGACGGAGCGTGCGGCGTTGCAGCTGCACTTTGCCCACTACTGGCACGCCGGCAGCGGTACCGGCAGCGGATACCACCTGGATGCGCTTTGCCTGCGCGACGCCGACGACCTGCCCCTGTTGCCGGGCCGGCAGTTGAAGGGCGTGCTGCGCCATGCGCTGCGGCGCGCACAGGCGTGGGGCTGGCTGGCCGAGCTGCCACTGCCCGACGGACCCGCCGACTGCCATGAGACCCTGCTGTTCGGCTCGCGCAGCCAGAGCGAACACCGCAGCGCCACCCTGCCCGGCATGTTGCGGGTCGAGAGCGCCCACCTGCCCCGCGCGGAGCGTGAGTGGCTCGCTGCGCCCGGCCGGGAGGCCCTGCGCGGAGAGCTTTTCGGGGAGTTGTTCTCGACCGCTATCAACGAGTACGGCAGCGCACAACGCTACAGTCTGCGCGGCATCGAGGTGTGCCTGCCGGTGACGCTGCACGCCGGGCTGGGACTCGCACTCACCGCCGCCCATACCGATCACCGCGCTCAGCAGAACGCCTATCTGACCTCGGCCACGGGCTGGTCCGCGCTGCGTGCGGCACTGCCGCTGGTCGACGCCTTGGGCGCCCATCGCACCCGCGGACTCGGCGAAGTGCACCTCACGCTCATGCCTGCCGAGCAAGGAGTCTGACCATGCCCTCCGCCGCTTTCGACATCGTCCTCGAACAACCCGTCATCATCAGCCAGCAATCGGCCACGGCCGGCGCGCATCAAAGCCTCGATTACATTCCGGGCTCGGCCGTGCTTGGGCTTGCCGCGGCGCGTCTGTATGCCACACTCCCGGCCGCGGCAGCCTGGACGTTCTTCCACAGCGGCCGGGTCCGCTTCGGCGATGGTTTGCCCGTCACCGCCAGCGGTGAGCTCGCCTACCCGGTGCCGCTCAGCTGGCACACCTACAAGGGGGAGTCCGCACGCAGTGCGGGTGACACGCTGCGCGCGGAAGCACTGTTCGACCCCACCCTGCACGCGACATCGACCGAACGACAGCCGGTGCAGTTGCGCGGCGGGTACGCCACAGTGGCTGGCCAGTTCCTGCAGCCGGCACACGAATCGACGCTGAAGACCGCCATCGATCCGGACACCGGCATGGCAGCCGAGAGCCAGTTGTTCGGCTATCAGGCGCTGAGCGCCGGCCAATGGTTTCGTACCACGATCCGGGCGGACGAGGACATCGACGCCACGCTGTGGCAGACGCTGCTCACACACTTGGCCGGCCCGGCCAGACTCGGCCGCTCGCGCAGCGCCCAGTTCGGCGCCGTGCGCTTCGCCGCGGCCGACGCTGCCCCGCCGATGGCGGCGCGCCCCCCGGCGCGACCGGCACGACCGGCGCGACGACCCTCACGCTGTGGTTGCTGAGCGATCTCGCGCTCGAACGCGACGGACAGCCCTGCCTCCAACCCGAGGCCGATCTGCTCGGCTTGCCCGACGACGCGCAATGGTTGGTGTCCGGCAGTTTCCTGCGCACGCGTCGCTTCAGCCCCTACAACGCCTATCGTCGCGGCTACGATAGCGAACGCCAGCTTATCAGCCGTGGCAGCGTGCTGCGCTACCGCCTGCCGCGTCCGCTGAGCGCTGAGGAGACGCGCACGCTCGCCGACGGCCTGGGCCTGTATGTCGAAGCTGGGCTCGGACATGTCTGGATCGATCCGCCGCTGCTCGCCACCGGCCAGCCCCGGTTCTCGCCGGCCGCCGCCCGGCCGCAGGCCCTCCGCACTGGCACAGGCAAAGTCACCGCGCCACGCCCGGCCAGTGTGCTGATCGACGTGCTGGAGCGCCGACTAGCCCGGCGCAATGGCGGCCCGCTGGCCGAGCAGACGGCACGCCGCCTGTACGAGGACTTGTGCCAACGCATCCGCGAGGCGAGACGCTACAAGGCGGTGGCACCGGGCGTGGCACTCGCCGACGCCCCCGGGCGCAGCCAATGGGGTCGGCTGAAGGAGGCGGCCAGCGACTGGCGACGCCCTGACCAGCAGGATGCGCTGTGGCGCGTACTGGCCGATCCGGGCGACGGCATCGTACGCGCACGCAGCGGTTGGGATGCCCGCTTCGGCCCGGCCCCCGATCAGCAACTGGATCAGTGGATGCGAGCCGAACTCGCGGCATTGACTGGACAAGGCAGTATCGATCTGGCGGCAGTCGTGGGCCATCTCGCCGTGTTGGGCCTGCAGGCGCCCTGGGGGCGCTGCGTCGATGGCACCGAACAGTCTCCGCAAAGCCATTCATCACGGGAGAACGTGGCATGACTGTCGCACGTAGCCATTTCTGTCTGGCCCGCGTCACGCTCGAGGCGCTCAGCGCCCACGGCATTCACAGTGGCCAGGGCGACGCCACCCATGATGTGTTGCTGGTGCGCGACGCCAACCACCTGCCAGCCCTTCCCGGGACAAGCCTCGCAGGCGTGCTGCGCCATGCCTACCAGCGCCGTCACGGCGAACGCGCCACCCACGCCTTGTTCGGTGTCGGCGGCGAGCAGGCGCAGGCCTCATCACTCAACGTTGCCTGGGCGCTGGTTCACGACAGCGCCAACCGGCCGGTCGAGGGCTTGCGCACCGATCTCGGCACCGACCCCTTGCTCGCTCGCCTGTTGGACGACAAGCCGCTGGTGCGGCAGCGCGTACGGCTCGATCACACGGGCACCGCCAGTTCTGCCGGCAAGTTCGACGTCACCTTGATCCCGGCCGGGGTGCGCTACACCGGCTGGCTGAGCTTTTGGGGCGATGGCAGCGATGCGTCACGCATGCTGTGGTGGCAACTGCTCGAGCTGCTCAACGGGTCGGTGCTGCATCTGGGCCACGGTACACGCAGCGGCAACGGCCATTTCGAGGTCGTCGAACTGCTCCATGCAGAATGGAATGTCGCCGAACCGGTCGGTCGTGAGGCATTCGTGGCACGGCCGCGATCGCGCGCACAACGCGGCACGCTCGCGCCATTCACCCCCAGCGGCCAAGCGCCGGCGAGACTGGAAGCCACCCTCAAGCTACGTGCCGAAGCCGGTTGGCGCGTAGGGGGCGGCGAACAATCCCTCAACGCCGCGCGCTACGACAAGCAGCCGGATCTGCTCCCGCAGCACGAAATCCGGGTGCACTGGAACGGCGACGAGGGGCGCCTCGGCACCCAGCACCACCTGCTGCCGGCCAGCGCGATCAAGGGCGCCCTGCGCCATCGCGTCGCCTACCACTACCGTTGCCTGACCGAGGACTTCGCGCAACCCGACGCCCGCCATGCCCCTGAGCATTGCCCGGCAGTGTCGGCGCTGTTCGGCCACGCGCAGGACGACGAAGGTCGCGCCGGCGTGCTGGCGTTTCACGATGTGGTCATCCACGACGCCCAGTGTGTCCGCCTGATGCACAACCGCATCGACCGCTACACCGGCGGCGTGATCAACGGTGCCCTGTTCAGCGAGGAAGTGCTATGGCAAACACCGCTCGAGCTGCGCATCGAGCTGTGGCCCGATGCCGCAGGCGTCGACCGGGTTTCGCGACAGGCGCTGGCACGTGCCCTCGATGATCTCGCCTGCGGCTGGCTGCCGCTGGGCGCCAATGGCAGCCGCGGGCTGGGCGTTTTCGTGGGCGACGGAGACAGCGCGGTGCGGTGGTCCGACGGTGGCCACTGGATTCACGGCGCCGCCGACATGGAGCTTGCAGCATGACCGAAGGAACGATCTCCCGATGGCTGTCCGATCTCGCCTTGCTGCCGGATATCGACGTCGAAGCGTGGCAGCCGTTCATCTACGATCACACCTGCGTGCTGCTGCAAGCCGGCGAACTGGCCGACGCGCTGGCGGCGCTCGGGCCGGTGACCGGTTGGCTCACCGAAGCCGGCTGCGTCAGGCGCTTGCACGATGAAACCATTGCGCTCACGGGGTTCGCGCTGGATGGCGAATTCTTCCGTGACACAGTGCACTGGCAACTGTCCCGCCTGCCGCGCGGTCGCTGGCAACTGAACGCACACCGCGTGCAGCCGTGCAGCGCAGCCGACGCCACCCATCTTGGCGAGCCGACAAGTCACCTGCTCGCCGGACGACCCGGCGCGAGACTGCAGTACTGGCGGCTGTGGACTGCCGGCCCCGACAACGCCCCCCATTGCCCCCTGGCCGTACTGGCCGGCATCGAGGACTCCCGCTCATGACGGACGTGACCACTCCCTACCGCTTCATTCCCTTGTCGCGCCTGATCGTGCTACCCGCGTGGGCGAACCAGGTCAGCCACGACCACCCGCTGGCAGACGGACTGTGCGGCGAATTGACGCTGCGTGTGACCACGCACACGCCGCTGTGCGTGGGCGGCGAGCAGGATTCGGCAACCGAACGCGAACCCGGTCGGGTGCATTTCTTCCGCAGCCCGGACGGCAGGCCGGCTATCCCCGGCACCAGCCTCAAGGGCATGCTGCGCAACGTCCTCGAGATCGCTAGCTTCGGGCGTTTTCGGCAGGTCGAGGATCAGCAGCTTGGGGTGCGGGATTTGTCGGATGCGAAAAATTTCTATTGCCAGGCGATCGTGCGCCGGCAGGTGCGTGCCGGATGGCTCCGGTTCCTGGACGGACGCTGGCAGATCCAGCCGTGCCCATTTTCCCGTCTGCACCAGCAGGAGCTGATTTCGGCGCTGCGGATCGACGAGGCGAGGTGGAAGCGCTGTGCCAGCGCGCCGAGACGCTACGAGCTCATCGGGCTTTGCCCGGCACTGCGATTCGAGCGTGACGGCACCATGCCCCACAACAGCCAGCAGTGGCGCGCCAAGCCCAGCCCGCAAGGCAGCCTGAGCGGCCGCGTCGTCGTCACCGGCCAGCCCGGACCCGACTACACCAAACCGAAGGCGAAGAAGTTCGAGTTCATCTTCCACGACACCGACGCCGAGGCGGTCGAGGTAGCGCCGGCGGTCATGAACGGTTTTCGCCAGATTCATGAAGAAGCCGACGAGTGGAAGTTCTGGAGTCACAAGCTCGATGCCGGCCAGCTACCGCATGGCATCCCGGTCTTCTACCATGACGACGACGCTGGCGCGGTGGTCTCGCTCGGCCTCGCAATGATGTACAAGCTGCCCTACCGTCACAGCATTCACGAGGCCATCGCGCATACCCATCCGGGCCATCTGCATGGCGATGCGCCGGATCTTGCCGATCTCGTCTTCGGTTATCTGGGCGACGACAACGGCGGCGGCTTGCGCGGCCGGGTCAATATCGGCCTTGGCGTTGTCGAGGCTGACGAGGACGGAAAGACGCCGGAGCCCACACTCAATCGGGCATGCATTCTTAACGGCCCCAAGGCCACGTTCTACCCCGCCTACATCCGCCAGGACGGTCGCGGCAACGGCTTCCGCACCCTGATGGATTCGACCGCCGAAGTGTCCGGCTGGAAGCGCTATCCGCTCAAGCCGCCCGCATTCCCCACGATCAACAGCAAGGCGGCCGAGAATGCGAAGGTGCAGGTGCGGCTCGAAACGGTACCGGAAGGCACACGCTTTAGCACCCGGCTGCGCTTTCACAATCTGCGTCCGGTCGAGCTGGGCGCGCTATTGTGGGCGGTGGACTTCGGCGGACGCATCGACCGGCGCCACGGGCTAGGGATGGGCAAACCCTTCGGGCTCGGACAGGTGTCACTCCAGGTCGTCGCCCACCGCATCCGCTCGAACCACCCGGCACGCATCGCCACCGAGGACGAATCCTTGCTGTTGCAGGCCTGCCGGCTCGATTTCATCGATTTCATGGACGGGGTGCTGCGCGATGCCGGACAGACCGAGGGGTGGGAAGGCAGCGCCCCCGTGCAGGCCTTGCTCGAACACGCGCTGCCCGCGAAAGAGCCGCATCGCTTCGACTACCTGCCCGAGCCCAAGGCATTCGTGGAGCTGCGTCGCAACAACGCGCTGAGCGAGGTGAAGGCGACCCTCCACGGTCACAGTCCGGTCATCCCGGAGAAAGGCTTCGAAGCGGAAGCCCGCCGCGACCATGCGGGCCGGATTGGCGAGAACCTGACCCGTGCAGCCGACCTTTTGGCCGAACAGGCGATCGCGCGCGAACGGGCGCAGGCAAAAGCCGAGCAGGCCGAGAGAAAAGCGGCCGCCACGCCAGAAGCCAAAGTGCTGCTCGAAATCGAGGAATTGGTCGACGCCATCGAATCGGGGCACGCCACCGGTACACAGAAAAAGAAGCTGCCCACGCAGCTCAACGAGGCACAGCGCATTTCGGTCGATATGGACAACGACCAGAAGTGCCTGCTCATCGCGCTGGCGCAGCGTGCCGAAACGATCGACGACAAGGTCACCAGCAAAACAGTAAAGAAAATACTGCGGGATCTGGCGCCCGCTGAATCGGCAGAGTAGCGGGAGTGATCCTTCAGGGGGATTCCGGACCTGACTGGGGGTAAAGAGCCGTTTCGACGGCAATCGCGCACTGCTTCCAGGGTCTGGCACTGCCCCTCAGTGGGCAACCCCAATGCCAACCCGATCAATCTCGCGATCACCCGGCAGCCAATGCCGCGTGAATTGGCTTTACAGGGCAGGGGCACCTCGCAAGACGCGCACCTGCACCACGAACGACAAGCTTGCCGCTGGCCTCCGTACCAGTCTCTCAGGGCGATACTGCAGCCCGTATGAGACTTGAACGGAGAAGGCCATGAAGCTTTGGGAGGATCGAATCGAGTTGACCGGTCATGAACCACAACTGCTCGCACTCGCTTGCCAAGGCCGTCCACGGCCTGCGCTCACGGCCGAGGTGTTCGCCGAATGGCTGCTCGAACCGATGCCGGATGAACTACCTGCGTTATGTCACGGCGCGCGCCTCGTTCTGCGGGAGCACTTCGTTGCAGCCTTTGCCGTTCCCACAGCTGACGACACCGCTGGCATCACGTGGGCGGTCACTCGTCACCCAGCCGCACTCGTCTGGCTGCACAGCCAGGGAATCCGCCCGCAGCGTGTGGTCGCGCATCTCGACCCCACGCAGCCCGCCCCGGGCGACGTGGTGGCCGGCATCCTGCCTCTGTCGCTCGCCGCCAGCCTGCATCGGCGGGGCGTACGTTGTATCAACCTGTCCATCGATGCCATGTGGAAAGATCGGGGCCGCGAGCTGACGGTGGCGCGCATGCGCGAATGCGGTGCCCGGCTGGAGATCGTCCAGGAAATCGACATCCGGGTAGTGGCGAGAGCGGTTGAAACCGCATGATTAATCGGGCCCGCATTCCATTGCTCGACGGTTCCGCCAATCCTCTCCACCGCTGCAGGTTCCTGTGGTGGATGCAGTACCATTTATTTTGCCGTACGTTTGAGCTGCCCCGCGGCCCTATCCTCAAGTTCAACACCCCCGACGTCATCAAGGACTACCGACGCAAGCACCAGCCTTTCCACCCGGCCGAGCGCACGTCGAGTATATCGGTGCGGGGAGGCAATCCGAACGAGTGTGCCAGATAGGTTGCACGGTTCTCGCGTTCGAACGTCGGGGCGCCTCGCGCACCCAGTCAGCCGGTGCGGCTCCCTGACTCGGATGACGGATATGCACTTTGGCACGAGACGAGTCCTTCGGGTCTGGAAACACATCGCCGATGTACAGATGAAAGGGCTCTGCCTCCCGAAAGCCCGCGCTATGAAGAAGCAGCGTGACACCCAGATGCTCGGCCACCTCCTGAGCAGGTCGGCCGGCATCGAGGAGTTGCTTGGCAGAAGAAATTTTCGAGTCGGACATCTGTCAGGAGGAACCCAATAATCCCCAGGGGTTGCCCGCCGCTCCGATCCGAGACCCCTTTTTGTTGCCGGCCCTGCTCCACGACAATTGCCGAGATCAGGGCTATAACGTGATCTGTCTGTGCGTGCTTGGGGAACCGGTGCCACCCTCCGATCAAGAGATCCGTAACAAGTACCGATTGCCAGACAGCGTGCCGATACGCCATGAGCTGCCGAACCCACAGGAGCTCGCCGAGACCTCGTCGTTTCTGCTGCGCACCGCACAGGCGTTTGGCTACGAGGAATGGATGTGGAGGTCCGTCGGCGGCATGCTGATCGGCGTTGCTGTGATCGTGCCCGCCATCGATGGCGTGATCCAGTATTGGGCGCCGAAAATTGATGCTGCCTACGAGTATGCGGCGCCTTATCTTGACGCGGTCGCCCAGTCTGGCGTCAGACTGTCTGAGGATCTCATCGCGTTTGGCGGCTCACCCGGTTCGACGACAGAAGAGCGCGGCCGCCTTGTCCTGGCGCCTTATGACGGCTCGAGTTTTGGGCCGTCAGCAAGTGCGTGGCTGACCGTCGGAAAGGCGGTGTTCTGGCGAATCGTGCCGACACGCCATCTTGCGCGACCCTTCCAGGGACCGCTTTCGCACGACACCTTCTGGCTGCCGCAAGGCACGCCCGTGGCATTGGCGGCCGAACATCTGCTGCAGGCGATCCTCGAGGGCTTCATCGCGCCGTCGTTTCACGACCAGGTACACGCACGAGATTGGACTCGTCACGTCCTGCTTCGCGCGTCACTCGACTCCGTGAAAGTGCGCGTTGCGACTTCTGTCGAGGCAGGCGCACACGGCGGCATCCACAAACTGGCTCATCGTTGGTTCAGTGAGACGGAGTCCGCATTGCTTCTCGTTCCGTCTCGCAGTTTATCGGATTCGCGGACCGTCATCATCAATCTTCAACATCCTGATGCACGACGCATCGCGATCGAGAAGGTGAGCCTACGTCCTTCAGCTTAGAACTTATCCGTAAATAGATATACTCTCCCTGAAGCCGCAGTTGCCGCGGTGTTGGGGAGAGGGTATGACCGGGCGAGTTCAATCGTGGGAGGTGACCGATGCGTTCTGGGCGCGTGTGGAGCCACTGATTCCGCCACGCGCGCCCCCTCCGGGCAAGCGGTACGTGCGCAGACCGGGGGCTGGGCGCCCGCCCAAGCCGCCACGACTGGTGTTCGAAGCCATTGTGTATGTGCTGCGCACGGGCTGCCAATGGAAGGCCTTGCCCAAGGAGCGATTCGGCAGCGCCAGCGCGGTGCACAAGCGCTTTCTCGAATAGGAGAAGGCGGGGCTGTTCGAAGCGCTGTGGCAGGCTGGGCTGGCCGAGTACGACGAGATGGAAGGCATTGCCTGGCGCTGGCAAAGCGTGGATGGGGCGATGATGAAAGCGCCTCTGCACAATAAGCCGTCGGGCCCAACCCGACGGATCGGGGGAAAAAAGGGGAGCAAACGTCATCTGCTCGTCGACGGCCGTGGCGTCCCGTTGTCGCTCATCGTGACCGGGGCCAACGTCAATGATGGCAAGCGGCTCGTAGAGGTGCTCAGCGCCATCATGATCAAGCGCAAGAACCCGCCGCGGCGGCGACACAAGCACCTGTGTGCCGATGCTGGATATCGCAGGTGCGGAGAACCGTCAAACCATCGAGGCGCACGGCTATATCCCTCATGGGCGCCTCGAATAACCAGCGATTTCGTCGAAATCGCCTTTGTAAGTCGTTGATTTATCGTGCCTGCAATTTCGAAAAATGAGGTTTTTCGAGGCACCCTCATATGGTCAATCGCCGCAAGGAAGCCGACATGAAACGTCGCAATCCGAAAAAGAAGGCCAGGCGCTGGGTGGTCGAGGTCTGCCACAGCTGGTTCAACCGCTTTCGCAAACTGCTCGTGCGCTACGAGAAACTCGAACGCAGCTTCCTCGCCCTCAATCATCTGGCCACTGCCATCATCGCCTTTCGCAAGGTGCCGCTCAACGTCAATATAATTTACGGATAGATTCTTAAGAGGAACGCGACTTGCCCGGTTATAAGCGATGTTCCCCCGTGCTATGTACCGGCTGAATGTTTCTTGATCATTTCCTCAACTTTCCGAAGAATGTCCGCCTGTGCATCCTTTAGTGCGGTGTTGAACTCAGCGAGGAGTTCTGATTTCAAAACCACCATATCTTTCTTCGACTCTGCCACCGCCTCCGTCAAGTCGGTCGCAACGTCGCGCAGCAGAGCATCGATTTCTCCAGCCACGTAGATAACGTACTCACCATCTGGAATAGCCTGAGATGTTGTCTCAGTTCTCACCCCTCCTCCTGAAGGAAGTTGAACTTCTCGAGTAGTTGTATGATATCGAAACTTAGGCACGGTCATTGGCATTGATTTTTTCCTCTTAGAAGACTGTCAAAATGTTGCAATCCTGATTAGGCTGGCCGAATCAAGAATATTCTTCCGCTCTAAATTTGAGCTCGCCAATTCTCCAAAACCCAATTCAAAAATTGGGTGATCGTCTGAATCAAGAATGGTCCCCGATAACCTGTTGGGGCCTCTAGATGAGGCGCACCATTTACAGTCCGCCGCAACTCCGTAGTTTTTTCTTATTCTTAAGAGTTGGGCGATTAAGTGATAATGCCCGAAATCGAAAAGGTCCGGCCAATAAACCATTGGCACGCCAGGTCCGCATAACATAAACGTGTAAGCAAAAGGCTTGTGTTGTTCGGAACATGGCCAACGCATCTGCCCCATGCGCCCAACACGACAAAGGGGGGACATTCCTGTATCGTGGTTCTCCACAAACGTTACCATCGACTTCCGAATCCACTCGACGTTAACCGTATTTAGTCCGTAGTCAAGATATTGAACGTCATGACGTTGAACCATTTCCTTAAACCGATAGTCCAGCACGTGTGAACTAGTATCTGAAGCCCAGCCGATAACTCGGTCGATAGGATCGACCCCATAGCGCTCGACTAAAGGGTCAAAATCTTCAAGTGGACCGCATCGAATATCTTTTTCAAGTCGGGGCCAGTATTCACCAATCGAAATTATTTCGGCCTTTTGAAGGTTTGTAATCCATTGATTAAAAAGATCTGGATCCATTCCGTAGATCTGGTCCCAACGAAAACCATCAACGTTGCATTCAACCACGAGCCTATTCAAGTTGTGGATAAAGCATGATTGAACGCGAAAACAGCTATGATCGATATCCGCGTCGCCAGCAAGAAAAATCTTTGCTCTTGATTGCTTTTGAGGACAAGCTCTCCAAGATTCCCCGGGGTAATCCCAGATGTCTCTGGTCATTCGCTTATAGTCACGATGATTCGTGACTATATCTACAATCACCTTAATACCGACTTGGTGACACTGTTCAACCAACGTTCGAAGTTCTTCTTCGGTTCCATAAAAGCTGTTCAGGTCAAAGTCAGACCAGAAGTAGCCTTCGCCTCCACCATAGTCGTCTCCGTTCTCCCAAGTGGAACGGTCTATCCATGGAGGAGGAAGATAGATAACCGTAAACCCCAACTCGGCTATATGCTGCGCAAAGCCAGTCAGTATCATGTACCATGATTTATCTGAACCTCGAAGCGTTCCGGTCCCGGAAGTCTTTACCAAATTCCAATGAAACGCCTGGAGTATGATGTCGGTCGGCGCAAGACAGGAGCGCATTCTGTTTTTCTATATCGGAGCCTTATGCGGGACTAAATGCGCTATTGAAAATAACACATTCCCCCATTGTCTTAGAATATTCGACCCGCTTTCTGCTTGACTCGCGCGCAAGGGCATCACAAAGATCATAATCGGCGAGTTCAAGGTCAATGCGATCACGAAGAGCGATCATCTCCTGCAAATTGGATGACGGTCTGTAATATCCGAGGTCGTCGACCGCCTCAGCCGCCGATGGAAGGGGGAGGGTTAAGGAACGGCCAAGACTGTTCACGTCGCCATCGATGTCAATGACGATTTGCCAATGGTCGTGAATCGTTTGCAAGACATTATCTGGTAAAACAGTATATCGGAGTTCGTTCGGTGTTATGTCCTTCAGCTTCTTGCGTGTTTCGGCAAATCCCGGTGCCCGAACAACGTACTCTCCTTCGTACGCCCAATCAATGCGCCAAGGCATAGCCTTCTCGACGAAGTTCGGTTGCGCGCCTTGCGCTGATGAATAATCAAGAATCAGAGCTTTCGATAGAAATCGACGAAGAATGGAAGGGTTTTTCCAGTCGCGAACGGCGATTTCGTAGATCCGAGGGTTGATTGCCGCTGCAGCCAGACACTGCCGAACGGCATACCTTGACCAGTTTGACGCAAGCAATGCGTTGAATTGAAGAAGGTGAAAAGTGATGTGATACGGCCCACGTCGTGAGCTATTTACGAAGTCATGTAGGAGGAGAGGAACAATTCCTTCCCCAGCGAAAATCGACTCCTGTGTGATACACAAGTTAAGAAGGCGGCGGCAATAGCCTAGGGCGACACGACCTATTCGTCCCGGCACTTCGCCGTTTCTTTGATTTAGGATCTCATCGAGCGGGGGGATCTTGCGATCAACCACGAGCTGAGAATAAAAGTGAGAGTCGATAATGGGTTCAGCGATCTTCTTCGCCGCGTTCCATTCGACCACATTTTCCAGGTTTCGATATACCCATTGCAGCTCTGCCGCATCGGCAGATGAAATCGTCGCCTCATTGTAGGAATAGGTAGTAGCTCTGATGTTTGTGTCTCTTACCAACGCACATGGATGCATTGCTTGCAGCAATCCAATGTGCACTTTAGCTGGAACTGATTCAGGATGGGCCTGCTTCCAACGGCGTGCACATTGATCCTTCAACATTATCGTCCAGAAGTACATCCCCGCATCTTTTGTTAGGTCTACCTTCTCGTCTTTCGGCCCGTCCGTCTCAAGGAAGTCCGGCCTCAGTAGATCCAAATACGGCGACTGGTTCTGGTGAGCGTAGTTGTAAGCTTTAAAAACTTGATTCAACGAGTAATCCATCAATACGTTGACGGAGTTCTGCATCCCTAAATGATAATACTCATTTAGCTCGTTAAAGTGCGCGCGAAAGTGGGCAAAGTCATTAAAACGATTGTTTGCAAAACCATAGTTCCTTCTGAGTTCCAAAAATTCGGCGAGATTTTCAATCGGTCTCATGGATTGCTCGCTTGACCAGTTAACAGCAACGGTCACCAACAACTGAATTTCGTGGAGTTCGCGTAGATTCTGCAGGTGAGCGGACTGAAACTGCTTAACGAACTCCACGAGCACCTCGAGCGTTTGGATTTGCATCCGCTGCATTTCGCGGAGCTCCTTACGTATTTCGGTTAACTGATCAATAATGATCTGTTGGTTTTGGAGCACCATATCGAGGCGCTCCATGATTTGTTCGTGACGTTGAGTAGCGATATCTTTGCCTTCGAATAGCGCTCCGGTAATTGCCGCTATACCGCCAAGAAAGTCGCCTGTAGAAAATGCGGTGAACGCAGTGAACGCGGTTTGACCTATTTTTACCGCGGAGTTTAGGGAAGCGCTGATTTATTCCGTTCGCCCTGAGCTTGTCGAAGGGCATTCCCTGCAACAACAAGGGCTTCGACAGGCTCAGCCCGAACGGTTTCGATTTAATCAGCGCTTCCTTAGGTCATTCAAAAGTTTCGGGTCGATCTTGACCACGGTGCTCAGATCGTTGACGATCTGCATAGTAGTCGCAGCAGCGTTCAGGTATTTTTTTGTATTATCGAGGAAGTTCTTTTTGTTCTGAACAGCTTCTAAGCGCTTCGTGAGCGCGACCCGCTCCTCTTCGTCCATCCCCATTAGCTGCTGACGCTTGAGGAACGCAAGCTGGTCCTCGGGGTTCATCGTTGAAAATAGATACTGATTGATGAATGTGACGTCGTTTTCTAGATTGCCGAGCCTGCCACCGAAATCTATCGTTATCTCTTTAAGATCGTCCTTTATGGCGACCAGGTCGCCTTGTATTTGCCGAATATCTTGGTGGTTTTTTAGAGCTAGGCGTTGGATGATTTGGACGTTAGCACTAATATTCTCGACGTCACCCTTTACGTCGTCGATTTGCGTTTGTAGCGCGTCGTCAGCAAGCTGGGAGAAGCGGATATGTGAATTGAGCTTGTCTTCGAGCAAACTGGACATGTAGTGCTGAAACTGGGGCCTCGCCTCGTCTGGGATTTTCGCCAAATCCACATTGGCAAAGATCCCTCGGTCTTTATCGAGAATCTCGCCAATCACCGCGACCTTTTCATTTCTTGAGCCGTTTTTGAATCGCTGTTCAAGGGCATTAAGATCAGCGTTGTACTGGTCTCGAAGTAATCTGAATTGTAGACCAACAAACTTCTCACACTTCGCTTTTGAATCTTGATCTATCGCAGATAAAGTGTAATCAAACAGCGCTTCGGTCGCAGCCGTAACCGTTACCAGTGCAATCGCTGCCGTAGCTCCTACGGGTCCGCCGGCCGCGGCGCCGATTGCGATTGACCCAAGGACTATCTCTTTGTTTAAGCTAATGATGGAGCGACCTAGTTTTGCCTCGGATGTGTAGTGGTTGTGGAGATTGGTTAGATTTTCAATGCGAGTAGCCAGATTTTTGTAGTCTTTTGCTTCGTTTGTGTCAAAAATGTCTTTGTACGAGCGCGCCTCAAAACCAGATGCAATCCCTCTTGCAACGTGGAACAATCCTGACGCCGAATATTTGGTCGCGAGTTCCGCGAGCTGTGTTCTTTTTTCTTCGTCAATGTTGGTCAAGGCGTCTCCCTTCTAGATAGTGGGCTCCAGCGTTGGAATCATTTTGAAACTGTAAAAAACTCACTTCGCGAAATCTGTCTGAATCGCCCCGGGTTTCGCGGAGGCTCCAACTCTTGAGAAGAGGGAGCCATGAAGAGATCAACGAAGTTCTCCTCCGAGGTGGTCGAGCGCGCCGTGCGCATGGTGTTCGAGGCCAAAGACCAGTACGAATCCCAGTGGGCGGCGATCGTCTCGATCGCAGCAAAGATTGGCTGCACGGCGGAAACGCTGCGCCGTTGGGTTCGCCAGCATGAGCGGGACACTGTGCAGCGTGACGGGGTCACGACCGCGGAGGCGGCCCGCCTCAAGGAGCTCGAGCGCGAGGTGCGCGAGCTGAAGAAAGCCAACGAGATCCTGCGCCTGGCCAGCGCGTATTTCGCGCAGGCGGAGCTCGACCGCCGCAACAAGTGATGAACGGCTTCCTCGACACGCACCGCGAGCGCTTCGGGATCGAGCCGATCTGCAGGGTACTGCAGGTTGCCCCGTCCGCTTATCGACGCGCCGTGGCGCGCCGGCGCGATCCGGCCTTGCGCTCGTCGCGAACCCGTCGTGACGAGGTGCTGGCGGGCCACATCGAGCGGGTCTGGCAGGCGAATCTGCAGGTGTATGAAGCGCGCAAAGTGTGGCGGCAGCTGCAGCGCGAAGGCCTCGAGGTCGCGCGCTGCACCGTGGAGCGGCTGATGCGTGCCCAAGGGCTGCGCGGTGCCAGGCGTGGCAAGGCGGTTCGGACCACCCGGCCCGATCCTGCTGCACCTTGTCCGCTCGATCGCGTCAATCGGCAGTTCGCTGCGCCGCGCCCGAACCAGCTCTGGGTCTCTGACTTCACGTATGTCTCGAGTTGGCAGGGTTTTGTGTACGTGGCCTTCGTCATCGACGTCTTCGCCCGCTTCATCGTGGGCTGGCGCGTCAGCCGATCCATGCACACCGAATTCGTGCTCGACGCTCTGGAGCAGGCTCTGTGGGCGCGCCAACCCGAGCGCAACGCTTTGATTCATCATAGCGATCCCGGCTCGCAGTACGTGTCGATCCGCTACAGTGAGCGACTGAGTGAGGCGGACATCGAGCCGTCGGTCGGCAGCCGCGGGGACAGCTACGACAATGCCCTGCCCGAGACGATCAACGGGCTGTACAAGGCAGAAGTCATTCATCGGCGTGGCCCATGGAAAAGCGTTGAAGCGGTCGAGTTGGCCACCCTCGAATGGGTCTCATGGTTCAACTGTCACTGACCGGCACAATAGAGCCACCGATGATCGGCATATAGGAGCCAGCTGGAAGGGGCTCTGACGAACGTCTGCGGGGGTTCAAGATTCGTTGTTTTTCGGGGTGCTGGCAAGGGCTGTTTTGGCCTTGTTTGGACCGTGTCGGGGCGAGCGGTAGGAAGCCCCGTCGAGCGTCAGGCAGTAGGCGTTGTGACGCAGGCGATCGACGGTGGCGGAAGCAAGTAGGCGGTTACCCGGGAAGGCCTGGTCCCACTCGGTGAAGTCGAGGTTGCTGGTGACGACGGTGGCGGCCTGCTCGTAACGTTCGGCGATCAGGTCATGCAGGTCTTCGTCGGCGGGCGAACGCAGCGGTTTCAGCCCGAAGTCATCGATGATGAGGACCGGCACGCGCGCCAGTTGCTGGAGCTTCCGTTCATAGGCTCCGGTAGCCCGCGCCGCATTGAGGCTCGCGAGCAACTGCGAGCAGGACGCGAAGACGACGTCGTGACCCTGGCGCACCGCGCAGTGGCCGAGCGCCTGCGCGAGATGGCTCTTGCCGGTGCCGCAGGGGCCGACGATGAGCACCGGGGCGCGCTCGTCGATGTAGCGCCCCGTGGCCAGATCATGCACCAGCGCGCGGTTGGTCGAGGGCAGCCGGTCGAACTCGAAGCCTTCGAGGGTCTTGGTCGCGCGAAACGCCGCGCGGCGCAGCCGCGTGGCGAACTTCTTCTGCTCGCGCCGCGCGACCTCGTCCTGGATCAGTAGCGCGAGAAATTCCGTGTAGGCGAGCTTCGCGTCAATGGCCTGGCGGTTGCGGGCCTCGAGCGAGTCGAGGATGCCGGAAAGGCGTAACTGCTTGAGCTGCGGCGCCAGTTCGGTGGCGGGATTCATGGTGAGAGACTCCTTGGGTGAGATGGGCGTGCGCCCGGTCAGTGAAGCGAGGGGGATTCGTCAGCGAAGAGCGCCGCGGTGGCACGAGCGAAGCGGGCGCGGTCGGCATAGGGTTCGGTGCTGACCGCGGTGAGCGGCTGCAGGTCGTGGCCGCCGGCGAGGATGGTCTTGACGGTGCGGTAATGCGGGCTGTCGTGGTCGAGCGCACGCGCGCAGGCGGCCTCCAGGCGCGCCGCGCCGTAGCGGCTCTTCAACTGCAGCACGCCTTGGGCGGCGCGTAGCCGCTCACTGATGCGGTCGGTGAGCAGCCGCCCGATGAGCCGGGCGCACGCCTCGCCGATCTCCGCGGCCTGCTGCAGACACCAGCTGCGGTCGTGCGCGAAGAAGCGCTGGGCGGCGGGCGGCAGATGGTCGGTGACGGTGCGCCGCTCGCCGGGACGACGGGCGCGGGCGTGGGTGGCGACCGGTTTGAAGTCCTGATAGACCGTGACGACGGTGTCGGTCGCCCGCAGCCACAGGCGTTTGCCGACCAGGGCGAACGGCACGGAGTACAGCGCGCGCTCGAAGCTGACGTGACAGTCGCGATGCACCGCCACCTGGTGCCAGGTGCCCAGATCCGGCGGCACCGCCGGCAGCGGCCGCAGCACGCTGCGCTCGACGGCGAAGCTCGCGAGCGGCTGCACCCGCGTCGTGCCGTGAATGCGCAGCCCCGCTTCCTGCAACACCCAATCGCGCGCCTGGGCGTTCAGATCGGCCAGATCGCGGAAGCTGCGCGTGGGCAGGAAGTTGCCCTTCACGTATTTGACGCCCGCCTCCACGATCCCCTTCTTCTGCGGATCCTGGGGCGGGCAGGCGTCGATCCGAAAGCCGTAGCCTTCGGCGCATTCGGCGTAGGCGCGCTGCACCTCGGGGTCGTGCGCGCACGCCTTGGTGATCGCGCACTTGGCGTTGTCGATGATGAGGCGAGCGGGCACCGCGCCGAACCACTCGAAGGCGCGCCGATGGCAGCCGAGCCAGGTGCGCACGCTCTGATCCCACACGAACTCGACGTACTGGTGCCGCGAGAAACACAGCGTCATCACGAAGGCCCACGTGCGGCGCAGCTCGCCCGTGGCCGGATCCACGAGCTGCGGGCCGGCGCCGAAATCGACCTGCGCCGCTTCGCCCGGCGCGAACGACAAGCGCACGGTCGCTTCCGGCGGGCGCTCGCGCTCGATCGCGGCAATGAGCCGGCGCACGCTGGAATAGTGCCCGGTGAAACCGTGCTCGCGTTTGAGGGTGGCGTGGATCACCACGCCCGACACGCCCTGCGCCAACCACTGCTCGATGAGCGGCCGGTAGGCGCCAATCGACGACTGCGCGGTCACCGGCAGGCGCGGCCGGCCGATCGCCGCGGCGATCTCGGCGTCCTCCGGCACCGGCTGCGCCGGATCGAGCCAGCCGCGGGCGGCGGCCAACTCCCGGAAACGGGCCGCCTTCGCCCGTCCCATCAGTTTCGCGCGCGCGATCTCGCGCTCGGAGTCGCCCTGACGCATGCGCATCAGGGCCTGGCGGTACTCGTACATCTCGATGCTCCTGCGGGCCACCGGCTCCCTCCTGCCAAACCAAAACCCGGCAGGGTAGCGATGGACCGCTCAAGGTCGAGACGTCCGTCAGAACAACGCTGGCTCCATTACGCCGATCCGGCGCTGGCGCCTATGTGCCGATCCGTGACTGGCTCCAATATGCCGATCACGCCCTGGCCTCAATGTGCCGATCATCAACTGGCTTCAATGTGCCGGTCGATGACATCAACCACCACCGCTTGCTTGAGCCAATCGGGTACATTCCTCCCGCCGAAGCCGAGGCAAACTATTACCGCAACCTGAACGAGGACGATCGCCGCCTGACTCAAACAAAACGGCCTCCGCGAAACCCGGTGCGATTCAGTTTTTCGAGATACCGGCAAGGGCTGTTTTGGCCCGGTTTGGAGCGTGTCGCGGGGCGCGGTACGAGACCCCGTCGAGCGTCAGGCAATAGGCGTTGTGACGCAGCCGATCGACGGTGGCCGAGGCGAGGAGCCGATTGTCGGGGAACGCCTGGTCCGGCCAAGCTTTCGCCGTCTGCCCCTCGCAAACCGCCTTGATCGCCTGTTGGCGCATCACCTGCAGCGAGTGGTGGTCGATCGCGCGACCGTCCGAGTTCCGTTTGCATTTCACCCGCGTATTGTCTCATAGCATGACAATACTTACGAGAAGGTTAGTAAAACATCATGAGAACTATGCCTGCTTCGCCGTCGGCCCTGCTCAACGTGCGCTTGCTACGCTCAGAAGGGATCCCCGGCGACGGTTTCGAGCAACAATGAGGAGTGCCGCAAAGGACGCCAGTATCAAGGAGAAGGAGTTCGGCTCTGGAACAAGGAAGGCGGATTTATACAGCCACACTCCCATCCAGTCGGCTGTCGCCTCTTTCCCCGCGAAACTCAAAAGACTGGCGGAATCTCCTGCTCCCTCAAGAAAATAGTTTTCGAGATACGGGCGAAGCGGATGGGCTGTTCCATCGCCATCGAGATACAGGGATCTACTCAATCCGTATACACCCTCGGCAATTCCGGGCGAGTGATGGTAGGTGTTGACAAACATCGATTCATCTATCAACGCATCAATGTTGCCGCCAAAGAATTCACCCCAGCTACTATCAAGTGTTGGAAATTCGACCGTTTGGGGAAATATCAGGCGATCGAATAGTACTCTTATGTCGTCCACTGACGCCCAGGTCCATCCATCGAATAGTACGTTGCCGATACTACCTTTGCAGACGCCAGTATTTTCTTTGCATGCGCCAGCTACTTGACTCCAGGAAACGCCCACCGTCTCACTTACCTGCCGCCAATCCCTACCGTCGATGACTAAAGCATTTGCCGTGGGGGATATAAGCAACGCGAGCGTCAAAGCGACGGCTATACGTACTGTAAGGAGGCGTGATTGCGTCTGCGCCATGCCAACAACGGTTCTCATTGTCATTCGCATTTTCCTGATCTTTTTTTAATTACAGGTTTATCGTATCACATAAGCATTAATCATGAAAATACGCTAATTACCGTACAGAAACGCGCCTCTGACTAAGAACTTATCCGTAAATTATGTTGATGCTGAGGGGCACGTTGCGAAAGGCGATGATGGCAGCGGCAAGGGGGTTGAGGGCGAGGAAGCTTCGTTCCAGCTTCTCATATCGCACAAGCAACTTGCGGAAGCGATTGAACCAGCTGTGGGCGACCTCAACGACCCATCGTCGTTTTGCCTTCTTGCTGGGGTCGCCTCCCTTGATGTCTGCTTCCTGGCGGCGGCTAACGACGTGAGGGATATAGCGGTGCGTCTCGATCGTGCGAAGATTCTCGGCGCTGCGGTAGCGCGGCGTCGGCGCAAAGGTGCTTGCTGCGTCGAACCGGCGGGCATCTGCGCTTGACGACGATGGCCTTGAGCACCTCATTGAGCCGCTTGCCGTCATTGACGTTGGCCCCGGTCACGATGAACGACAACGGGACGCCACGGCCGTCCACCAGCAAATGGCGTTTGCTGCCCTTTTTTCCCCCGATCCGTCGGGTTGGGGCCGACGGCTTCCTGCGCCAAGGGGGCCTTCATCATGGCTCCATCGACGCTTTGCCAGCGCCAGGCGATGCCCTCCATCTCGTCGTACTCGGCCAGCCCCGCTTTCCACACTGCCTCGAAGAAGCCCGCTTCTTCCCATTCAAGGAAGCGCTTGTGGATGGCGCTGGCGCTGCCAAAGCGCTCCTTGGGCAAGGCCTTCCATTGGCAACCCGTGCGAAGCACGTACACGATGGCCTCGAACACCTGTCGCGCCGGCTTCGGGGGACGACCGGCGCCGGGCTTGCGCAAGTACTGCTTGTCTGGCGACGGCACGCGCTGCGGTACCAGCGGTTCCACCCGCTGCCAGAACGCATCCGTTACCACCCACGATTCGACTCGCGTCGCCATCCTCTCTCTCCGACGCCGTGGAGCTATCGTCAGGACTGGTGTATGAGCAGATCTTGATATGAAGACTTGATGAGGCGGCGTGCCTCTGCTGAGAATGGTTTGTCGAGAACGATTTTCAGCAACCACGGAGGTCACGCCATGAAGAAGGATACGAGTAGGCAGTCGGTTGAGCAATCGGAGGTGGGTCTGTCGCTGGAGGAACTGATCCGACGGGGTGCGCGCGATCTGATCCAGAAGGCGATCGAGGTCGAGGTGCGGCAATTGTTGGCCGACTACGAGAACGTGAAGATGCTGGGCGGGCAGAAGGCGGTGGTCAGGAACGGCTATCTGCCGGCCCGCGAAGTGCTCACGGCAGTCGGCAATGTGGAAGTGTGTGTGCCCAAGGTCCGTGATCGCTCGGGCAGCGGCGTGAAGTTCAATTCGACCCTGGTGCCGCCGTATGTTCGCCGCTCGGCGCGGGTGTCGGCCGCGCTGCCCTGGTTGTACCTGAAGGGCATTTCGACCGGCGACATGCGCGAGGCGCTCACGGTGCTGCTCGGCGAGGAGGCACGCGGGCTGTCGCCCAACGTGGTCAGCCGCCTGAAGGCCGAGTGGGCGAGCGACTACACCGACTGGATGAAACGGGATCTGTCCGATGCTCGCTACGTCTATTGGTGGGCTGACGGCGTGCACACCAGTCTGCGAGCCGAAGACGATGCCCGTCAGTGCCTGCTCGTGATCATCGGCGTCAAGCTCGACGGCACCAAGGAGTTGGTCACGGTCGGTGATGGACTGCGTGAATCCAAGGCATCCTGGCTCGAACTGCTGCGCGACCTGAAGAACCGTGGGCTCGAACGGGGTCCTCGGCTGGCCGTAGGCGATGGCGCGTTGGGTTTCTGGGGCGCGCTCGACGAGACCTATCCCGAGACGCGACGCCAGCGTTGCTGGGTGCACAAGACCGCCAACGTCCTGAACGCGTTGCCGAAGTCGCTCCAGGCGAAAGCCAAAGCGGCCCTCCACGAGATCTGGATGGCGCCCACCCGCGCGCTGGCCGAGCAGGCGTTCAAGCAGTTCGTCGAGAGCTACCAGGCGAAATACCCGAAGGCGGCCGAAAAACTCATCAAGGACCGGGACGCGTTGCTCGCCTTCTACGACTTTCCTGCCGAACACTGGGTTCATCTGCGCACGACCAATCCAATCGAGTCGACCTTCGCCACCGTGCGTCACCGCACGACCCGCACGAAGAACTGCGTGACGCGCTCGACGTTCCTGGGCCTGTCCTTGAAGCTCGTGCAGGAAGCCGAGAAGTCGTGGCGCCGTATCAAGAAGGCCGAACGCATTGCCGAACTGATGCAGGGAGTCGTCTTTGCAGACGGGGTGCCGGTGAAAGAGCACGAGCAGGAACAGCAGCGGCTCGCCGCCTGATCGGTCATGCCGAGTGGATTTCATACACCAGACTTGACGATAGCTCCCGCTATCTGAACATGACTCTGCTCGCCGAGCAGAAGAAGGAGGCGCTGCGGCTGGCCGCATGAACTGGCCGCCCGCTTTCAGCGCCGCTTCGGGCTACGCCCTGCGCGGCGCCGAAAGCGAAATGACATCAACCAAGCCGTGCTCACCCAATTTGCACAACTTGACGCACACAACTTGAGCGGCAGATGATCCACGCATTGCCGCCCGAAGCGGGCCTGAGGCCCAAGGTGGGCAAGGGCCGAGGTGCTGTCCGGGGCAAGATTGCTGGGATGACAGCACAGATCAGTTACCTGCATTGAATCTAGGCAGTCGCTGAAGGCCGGGATGGTTCAGAATCTGCACTATGCATAAACCAGCTTTCTTGTGCCGACCGCTAGCAGCGCCGGACTTGGGGATACTCAGCCTTTTTCCGCTGGATGATATCCAGCTCGATATCGAGCCCAAACCGATCCGCAAGAACTTCCGCCATCGTCTGGGGGATCTTGTTGTTACTGGCGTCTTCTGCAGCCAAGACCGGCATCAGCACTGGCCAGTCCTCCCCAACCACGGCCTTGATCTCGCTCACGATCAAAAACCGGTCCGCGAGAATCAACGCGGCTTCGGGGTCGCCGGACTTGGCAGCCCTGTATCGGGTTCATCCTTCAACGCGCCCAAGCCTCCGTTGCGGATGACCTTGGGAAAATTTCCCCACGGTGCACGCTCGCCCATTCCCAACCCACTCACGCCGACCTCCCGTTTTAGCCGCTAAAAGCTACCGAGAGCGCCCTCGACTGAGCTGGACCGTTTCGGCGGACACGCTGGCCTTGCCTTGCGCGTCGTAGCTGATACTTCTGGCGCTCCCAATTTCCGGTGTTTTATCGAAGTCTGAGCGATCGTGCATGACGTAGTTCTTGCCTACTTGCTGGTATACGTGCTCCTTGTCGGCATGAAGGATTACGCCGCTGTGGGCGGCGGCCTTGTCTGCTCGGCTAGCAAGATACAAGTTGTATATACCGGGCCTCAAAGCCCCGGCCTTATCGACTTTGTCGGTGTACCACTGGCCTTCTCGCTCGTTCTGAACGATCCGCGAACCATTCATCACAAGAAGTCTTTGTTTCACTAAGAGCCCCCCTTTGAGTTAGGTCGACAATTCTATGTTTTATCGGTCTTGTTAACGAAAACGGTTCGCGACTGCGCTCTCACCTGACTCGTGTATAGAAAGCGGGTCGGAGCTGTCTATCTGATCACTAGGACCGCTCGATCTGCCGGATCGCACTCGACGAGGTCGAGGCAAACCTTCCGATCGACGCTCTCCATGCCATCGCCAAGCTCAGTCGTTCAGTGTCGAGGATCAGCGCGTTTGCGTCGAACCGCCACACCGGCGAGGGCCTGCTCAAGTATCGTCAGCGCCCCTTGCCACCGATCGCTTCCATCAGCTTTGCGTTCTGGGCTTGGAGTGTCTTGACCTGACCGGTAAGACCCGCGGCACTTTCGCGCGCCGCGGCGTCCTTTGTGACCGCGTCACGGTCCTTCTGCGCCCCTATCAGCTTGTCGGCGCAGCGCTGCGCCTCTTTCGCCACTTCCTTGCGGTGTTCCTGGCAAATCCTCGGCCGCGCTATATACAGCCTTCGAGGTCCGTTCCCGCCTGCTTCAGCTCGCTTCGAAGCTGCTCGGGCTCTTTCAGGTGATGAGCGCGCTCCTGATCCAGGAGCGCGCTCGCCCTCGCCATTTCGACCGCGTGTTGTTCGGCTGCAGCCTGAACGGCTTTCTCAGCCGCCCCCATCGTTCATGCTACTGCGGAATCTCGACGGTCTGCTTTTAGGATTTGGCGAGGGCCTCTTCCAGACGTTGTTGCAGGGTTTCGCGTTCCGCCTTGACCTGCTCGTGCTGCGCCTCGAGGTCATCGACGGTTTGCGCCGCATCGGCGAGCTCGCGCTCGGCCTGATCGCGCTGCTCGCCCGCGGCCCGCACCACCTCGGCAAGGCGGCGCTGAGCAGCTTTGACGGCCTCAGCCCGCCTTATCCGAGCCGCGTCCATCCCGTCAGCCCTCGATCAGCGCGACGAGTTTCACCTGGATCAAGTCGGCCTCGAACTCCATTCCGTCATCCTCATACTTCAACCAGGCCCAGCCCTCGGCTGGCGGGCGCTTGTTGAGGATCATCCGGGCAAGGCGGCCATCGTGCTCGACCTGGATGATCGCCTTCTTGAATTTATCTGAGTCAGCCTCCTTCTTCCCCTTCTTGGAATCCGACCCTTGCTCCCCTTCCTCGGCAGCAACGTCAGTCTTGCTGCTCATGGCGTCCACCGTATTCGGATTGGGCTCGTCCTCGTCACCATGCCGGCGCTTGTCCTCCAGGAACTCGCGCAGCAGTTTGACCGATCCCCGCGTCAGCTCCTGGCTGTCGTCGGCCAACCAGACGCCAACCTCTTCCGGGTTCTTCTTGAACGCCGTCACCAGTTCGTTGACCACGGTCACATCGTTGGCCCGGCCGGTGTTGAACGCCTTGGCGATCGGGTCGGGTAGATCGAGCAGCGTCACGTGCTGGGTCACGAACGCCGGAGACTTGCCAATCTCGCGGGCGATCTCACTTTTCTTCTTGCCAGTCGCCAGCTCGCGGCCGATGAAGTCCGCGATCTCGCGCGGGGTGAGTTCGTTGCGTTGGAGGTTCTCGATAACCTGGTCGGCGTGGTTGTAATCGTTGTCGATAAAGGCCGGAATGGTCGCTCTCTCGGCCCACTGCGACCCACGGTAGCGACGGGCGCCGTGGTTGATGATGTAGCGCCCCTCAGCCTCCGGGTTCTCGCGCACTGAAATCGGTGACTTCACGCCCCGGTCTTTGATCGTCTGCCCAATCTCCGCGATGCTTTCGCGCGAGAAGCCGGGGTTGTCTGCGGTGCGGGGCTGGTTCGGATCTTCGTCGATCAGCTCCAAGGGCAACTCCAAGGGGCCCGCGCCGCGGGCAAGGGGCTCGGGTTCATTCAGGAGGCCCGACAGGTCACCGATGCTATCCAGGCCCAGCCCGGACGCCTGAGGCTGCTCGACGACCTTTTTCTTGGCGTTCTTAACGGCGGTCATTACGCAATCTCCATCTTCGTGAATACATAGTCGGCAACGTCGCGGACTTCCTTCGCCGCCTTACGCGCTGCGGTTTTCTTGATCTTCCAGACAGGTACGCCGCTCGCCAGAGCGTCGGCGATGCTGCTGCGAAGGCCGACGCTGGCCGGAATCATCAATTGCGGATACGCCTTGTGTAGCTCGTCCAAGTGCCGCACATGGCGGGGGTTTCTGGCGTCCACCTTACTCGGCATCATCCCGAGGAATTTCAGCTTGGTATTGACCTTGCGGACGTTCGCAATGGTCGTGACCATCCTCTTGATGCCTTGGATGCTGTATGCCTCCAGCTCGATGGGCGACAGCACATAGTCAGCCGCGAAGAGTGCGGCCGCCATTCCGACGCCAAGCGAAGGGGCGGTATCCACCAGCACTACATCAAAGCCGCAATCGGCCAGGGCCACCACATTAGCCTTGAAGCTCGCGCTCGCCTCGGACACTCCGCGCTTCTCCATGTCCGCCAAACGGGCATCGGACGCGATCAAGTGAATAGCGGGCCCGTCCACGCGGCAAGTGAACCACTGTCGCAGGCTGTCAGCGTCTAGGTCGAACATCTGGCTCGCCAGATAGCCACTTTGGTGGCCCTGCAAGGTGAAGGACGCATTGGCTTGGGTGTCCAGGTCGATCACGGCAACCCGCAAGCCGCGCTCGAGGAAATCGAAGGCGACATGCACCACCGTCGAAGTCTTCCCGACGCCGCCCTTTTGGTTTGCCGTGACCATCGTTTTCATGCTTTGGGTTCCTGTTTTTTCTTGGCGTCCTCGGCCCACTTCTTCACGATGAACGCCTGATGCTCGGGTAGTACTGCCGTGACTCGCTCAAATCCATCCGGTACGGCCTTGGTTATGTGCGCCCCCCATACTCGTTCTACCGCTTGCCAGACTGCTCCCTTGGTCACGCCCAAGACTGTCACGTACTCGGCCTGTTTCTTCCCCTCGACCAGCACACCCCAGGCGATTTCGCGGGTCTGCTTCCCGATTTCGAGGCCCTTAATGGCCTCCAGAAACTGCGCTTCGGTTAACCTCTTCTTCATGATGATGGACTGCACTCATAACATTCCGCAGATGATTGAAATCAGCGACGCCAGCCGCCAATCAGGCTGGTAAAAGTATAGCTATACTTTTACCAGCCTGTCAAATATTTTAGCGGCTAAAATTCCTCCTTAAGCGCTGCGTCAGAGCAGTCGTTTCCGCCCTAACGCGGCTCCAGTGGGCTTTCTGTCAACCCCGTCCCTACAGACCGTCCGCAGGCCGAACCTGCCATTGGTCATGCGTTCATCGTTACCCCTGGCGATCCCGCGCTGGCGTGATCGGTTCTCGCCTGCGGGCTTGGCGATGGACAAGGGCAGAAAAGACTTTCTTTCCCCAATCGGTCTTGTTCGGCGCTCGTGCGCCGGAGCCCTGCGGTTAGAGCGTGTTATGAACTTATGCAGCCGATATAGTTGATGTTTTTTGATCGTTGTGAGCAGAAAACCCTACCCGAGCGATGTCACTGAAGGGGAATGGCATTTCGTGGCCGCGTTCCGGCTGGCGCTGGAAGCAAGTTCATAACACGCTCTGAGTCTCGCAGGCTGCCGAACGTAACAACCCTTCCAAGATCGAATCGTTCCGAGTCAGTCCATCAAATCTTCCTGACAGACGTGCAGCTCCATGAAAGCTACACTCCAGCTGATTGGTGAACGAAGTCAGAGCTGCAATGAGCGCGCGATGACGCCGTCACGTCGGTGTGTTGCCGTTTTGGCAAAATGACGCGGTCGGCCCGCCGGATCTGAGCATCCGCCCACGAGGGCTGCGGGTACTTGCGGCAGTGTCCGTGTAGGAGAAAGACATAGCCATCAGCTCTGTATTCTTCGGGTCGGGCTTACGCGAGAATCGTGCCGTACGTTTTGCGGTGATCTTCGCGGTTGCGATCGCGGTCATCGTCGCGGACTTCACGACATGGATCGAGCTCGACGTCGCCACAATCTACGGACTGCCTCTGGTCCTCGGCGGCGCGACACGTAGTCGAGTTCTGCTGTGGACCCTGACAGGATTGCTTATCGCAGTGACGTTCGTTGTATATGCACTGCAGGTCCCGGAGGGTTCATTCAGCTTGGCGGAGACCTTCTTCGTCAATCGCGTGCTCAACGCGGTTTCATTGCTGCTTCTGGCAGGCCTGCTGCACCTATGGATGAGATCCGCCGCGATCGGCGAAGCGCAAGCGGAACTCATCAAAGAGCAAAACGAGAAGTTGCAAGCTGCCAAGGCATCGCGCCGAATGGTTGAAGTTCAGGAAGCGGAGCGACGGGCACTGGCCAGTCAGCTGCACGATCTGGTTGGGCAGAAGCTGACTGCGCTCAGTATCAATTTGACGATTGCCAAGAGTCAGCTGGCGCCGGGTCAGGCGGTGCAGATCGGGGCCCGATTGGACGATTCGCTAAAGATGGTCGAAGAGACTGCGCAGAGTATTCGAGACGTCATGGCCGAACTGAGGCCGGCTGTCCTCGACGACTTCGGACTCGCACCCGTTTTGCGCTGGTACGCAGAGGAGTTCACCAAGCGAACCGGAGTGGCGACCTCAGTTGTTGAAGAGGGACGAGTTCGTCGGTTGACGCCAACGGCGGAGCACGCGCTCTTTCGCATGGCCCAGAACGCGCTCGCGAACGTGGCCAAGCACGCACGGGCGGACAAGGCTGTGCTGACCCTTCGCACGACGCCTCAGTCGATCTGCATGACCGTCGCCGACAACGGCGACGGCTTTGATCCGACGACAGTTCATCAACCGGCCCGTGACCACGGCTGGGGCTTGATGATCATGCGCGAGCGCGCGGCTGCGGTCGGCGCGCACTTGAAGGTCGACTCGGCGCCGGGGCATGGAACCAGAGTTATCGTGACAATAAATGGGGATGCACGTGATCAAAGTCCTGCTCGCGGATGATCACGCCGTGGTGCGTGACGGCCTGCGTGCCTTGCTCGAAGCGCAGCCTGGAATCGACGTGGTCGGGGACGTCGCGAATGGACGCGAGGCTGTGCGCGAAGCGCAAAGACTTCAGCCGGATGTGGCGATCATGGACATTGCGATGCCCGACCTGAATGGAATCGAGGCGACGCTGCAAATGCAAGATGCTTGTCCATCAACGCAGATCCTGATTCTGTCCATGCATTCAACGACGGAACATATTTTCCGGGCCCTTCGGGCGGGTGCGCGCGGGTACCTGCTGAAGGACTCTGCTGGAGTCGAGGTGGTCGAGGCGGTGCGTGTCGTCCACGCAGGGCGGCGCTATCTCAGTCAGAAGATCGCCGCGACCGTGATTGACGACTACATTGCCGAGCGCCACCGGACGAGCCCACTGGACAGCCTGAGTCGTCGCGAACGGCAAATTCTGCAGCTGATTGTGGAGGGGAAAACGAGTGCCGAGGTTGGAACCATGCTTTTTCTGTCGCCGAAGACGATCGATACCTATCGCAGTCGAATGATGCACAAGCTGGGTATCAGCGATCTTCCCAATCTCGTCAAATTCGCGATCCAGCACGGGATCACGCAACTCGACTGAGCGCGAGTTGCCCATTCAAATCGGTGGAAGCACAAGAAGGAGCAACGCCGTGGCAGGGAGTCTCGATTTTCCGGTGCGGCCCGGTACCCGGCGCGTCGCCCTGGTGTTACAAGGAGGCGGCGCCTTGGGTGCATACCAGGTGGGGGTGTTTCAGGCGCTCGACGAGCATGGATTCACACCGGATTGGGTGGGCGGCACGTCGATCGGCGCGATCAACGGGGCGATCATCGCCGGCAACCCCCCTGGCCAACGCCTCGAATCTCTGAAGCGTTTCTGGAATGCCGTGGTGCATGAGGATCCAGTCGACTTGCGCAGACTGCCAGACGTCGTGCGCCAGACCTACAGCTACTGGACGGCGATAGCCTCCATGATCGGCGGAAGACCGCATTTCTTCTCACCTCACCCATTCCTGCCGTTCGGCGTCGGCAATGCAGGATCGGCAGATACCGCAAGCTTCTACGATACCGGTCCGTTGCGTGAATCCTTGCTGGAGAGCCTCGATTTCGAGTATCTGAACAACGGATCCATACGTTTCAGCCTCGGAGCGGTGCATGTCGCGAGCGGCCGACTACGCTATTTCGATAATTCACTCCAGCGCATCGGCATCGAGCACATCCTGGCCAGCAGCGCGTTACCCCCGGCCTTTCCTCCCGTACTGGTCGATGGCGAGCTGTACTGGGACGGCGGGGTCTACTCAAACACGCCGCTCGATGTGGTGCTCGACGATTATCCGCGAGTCAATACGCTGTGCTTCATGGTTGACCTGTGGAGCGCGTGCGGTCACGAGCCTCATTCGATCAGCCAGACCCTGGACCGACAGAAGGACATCATGTACGCGAGTCGTTCCGACCGCAACGTAGAGACTTACGAGGCGATGCACAATCTGCGTCGAGTGATTCGCGAGCTTTATGGCCAGTTGTCGGAGGCAAAGCGCAAGGATCCGAAAATGCGAAAGCTCGCGGAACGGGGGTGCCACACGACCATGGACATCGTGCATCTGGGCAACCGGGACCGGGGCTGGGAGCTCGCGAGCAAGGACATCGATTTCTCCCGCACCGCCATCGACGAGCGCTGGCAACTCGGCTACGCCGACGCGACGAGGGTGCTGGATCGGGCGGCGTGGATGGATCCGGTCGATCCGCTGGTCGGCGTGGTCGTGCACCGGATGCCGACCCTCACTGCATGAACCATCCGTGACTCACCACCAGCGATTGCCCAGTGAGTGCCTTGCTGGGGAACGCGGCGAACAGGAGCGCTACCTCGGCGACATCGTCGACAGTGGTGAATTCGCCGTCGACCGTTTCCTTCAACATGACCTTCTTGATGACGTCATCCTCGGAAATACCGAGTTCCTGGGCTTGTTCGGGAATTTGACGATCCACAAGCGGGGTGCGCACGAAACCGGGACAAATGACGTTCGCGCGAACTCCGTGGGCGGCGCCTTCCTTCGCGACCACCTTGGCGAGTCCGATCAGCCCGTGTTTTGCGGTAACGTAAGGCGCCTTCAGTACTGAACCTTCCTTGGAGTGTACCGAGCCCATGTAGATGACACTTCCGCGACCAGCACGGTACATGTGGGGCAAGCACGCACGGGTGGTGAGGAACGCGCCATCGACGTGGATGGCGATCAGCTTTCTCCAGTCGGCGTAGCTGAACTCCTCGACCGGGTGGACGATTTGGATGCCGGCGTTGCTGACCAGGATGTCAATCCCGCCATAGACGGCGGCCACCGCTGCCACGCCGTCATTGACCGCGTCTTCGCAGGTCACGTCCATCGCCACGCCGGATGCTTCCCCGCCAGCGCTCTTGATCTCCGTGGCGGCCGCCTGCGCGGCATCGAGATCGAGGTCGGCGATGGCGACCTTCGCGCCTTCACGGGCGTAGCGCTGCGCGATGGCCTTGCCGATGCCGCTTGCTGCCCCGGTGACGATCGCGATTTTGCCTTCGAGTTTCATCGGTAGTCCTTCCAGCCATAAGCATCAACGGGACGTATTGCACGATAGACATCGTTCACGCACTTGCCTTGGCTTCCCCTTTATGCATCGCGTCGATGGCGATAACCGAGTGTGCGTACGCTGCCCCGGCACGCATCTCGGCGGCAACCCATATCGCTTCCATGAGTTCCTGCTCGGTCGCGCCTTTTTGCATTGCGAGCTCTGTGTGGCCGCGGATGCAGTAGGGGCACTGCGTGACATGCGCGACCGCCACCGCGATGAGCTGCTTGGTCTTCTCCGGCAAGGCGCCGTCGGAAAAAACCCGCTTCCCGAATTCGCGAAACGCGGTGTGGATCTCCGGCGCCAGTTCCCTTCGCTTTTGCGCTAGATTTTGCGTGGCATTCGGATACATCTGCTGTTCCATTTTGAACGCTCCATTCAAGGAACTACGCTCCCCATCCTGAGTTGCCGGGGGATTACCTGATCCTCACGCCGGCAGCTCGATACGCAGCTTCTTCGGTGCCGCTGCCGGTATTCGACATTGTGCACACCGCGGATCAGCGGGCATGCCGCCGAATGACTTCAGCGTTGCCTCCCTCAAGCCGACATCACGACATTTCTTGTGCAACTCCGGTTGAACGAACTGTGTCTGGGTTCGACGCGAACGACCATCAGGAATGCTTGATGATTTGTGTAGGGAGATTTGGATCATCCGAGAGGGGCGCTGCACCGACCCGTCCGGCATCGAGAAATCCGCACGCGAAGCGTCAAGATCCGCCTACATTCGCGCCTTCAAGCCCGCGCTAGTGTCAAAGCATCATCGCCACGCACAAATCGAAGCCGCGACTTGCCAAAACGGAGACTCTGCGCATCGACGGCGTTTCGATCCTTATTGAACGTCTTTCTTACTCGAGGAGATTCGACATGATGAGAAACGGCAACTCCCTTTTTGTGCGGTGCCGCGGCACGATTGCCGGACTCGCACTGGCGCTGCCCTTGGCAATGGTCGCGTCGCCCGCCCCCGCCGCGGACATCACGACGTCGCCGCCTACGAGCTTCAAGAAAGTCAGCTCGCTGGTCAAGCTGCCGGACTTCGTGCCGGGATTGGGAACGCTGTATGTCGATCCGGCGACGTTGCCGATCGGGCCGTTCCTCGGCTACAACCACCAGGGCAAGCTGGTCAACATCACGTACATGGTTCCGCTCAAGGACCTCGACGCTCACAAGAATTTCGAGACGCTGGGCGAGGTCGCCGCGGGCATCAAGCTCAACCATACTGACATTCAGTACAACCCGGGGCATCCCGGCGTGGAAGAGCCGCACTACCACATCGTTCAATGGCTGATCAGCCCTGCCGACGTCCAGGCACAGATGAAGTAAATATCGATCGTGCAGAGGCGCTTGGACATGAAACTGAGGCGAATGAAGGCAGCGGCTGGCCGCAAAGCTCTCCTGGTGGCGTGCCTTACGGTCGCCGCAGCACTCGGCGAAGCGGCGCCCGCGACCGCCGCGACAGTGGAAGTCAAGCTGGTGCAGACGCCGGCGGGCGACACGTATTTCGATCCGGCCGGCGTTCACATCGCCCCCGGCGACACGGTTCGGTGGGTGCAGCTCAGCGGGTTCCATTCGATCGCCGCCTACCATCCGAGCAACGACAATCATGAGCTGCGGATTCCCGTATCGGCCAAGGCGTGGGATTCCGGAGTTCTGCTCGCCGAGAATCCCAAGCGCGCCGCGGCATTCGAGCACGTATTCACCGTGCAAGGCGTCTACGATTATTTTTGCAAGCCGCATGAAATGGCCGGCATGGTCGGACGCATCGTGGTCGGCGCTCCCGGCGACGGCCCGGGGACGAAACCTGTCGGCTATGCACCGGGCGAGCGCTGGAAGCCGGTTCCGGAAGTCGCGCGCGCCGCGTTTCCCCCGATCGACGAGATTCTGCAGAAAGGGACGGTGCGCGGGGCGGGTGCCGCCGCGTTGCAATGACATACCGATTGACAATAAAGCAGACCGAGCGGAGCGGTCGGATGATCGGCTCGCTGCGCCGCGGCCGGAGGTCCGTCCATGATCGAGCTTCAGCGAGTCTACGAGCATCACAACGCCCACGGAACCCGGTTCCTGGTGGAGCGGCTCTGGCCACGCGGAATCAGGAAGGAATCCCTGCAATTCAGCGACTGGCTCAAGGAGGCTGCGCCGAGCGGCGCATTGCGTCGCTGGTTCCAGCACGACGTGACCAAATGGCCGGAGTTCCAGCGCCGCTACAGGATCGAGCTCGACACGCATCCCGAGGCGTGGGCCTCGATCGTCGAGGCGGCTCGCGCGGGCGACGTCGTTCTTCTGTACAGCTCGCACGATACCGAGCACAACAACGCGGTGGTATTGCGCGACTATCTCAACGAGAAGCTCGGCCAAGGCGTGTAAGTGGAAGTCGACCATCGCGTGCCACAGCGTGGCCGCCGAGCGGCATGTCGACCAATATGGAAGCATACGAAGGTCCGTTATCCGGCGAGCAAGATCGTGCGGCGGTCGCAGCACTGCTCGCACTGGTGGAAGTGTTCATCAATGCCGCCACGCCGATCGAACTCGATGGCGTTGCGATATACGGTCTTCTCCTGGGTTTTCGCTGGCGGCAACCAGGACAGTGTGCAACAAGCCTGAAGGAGGTTTTGCATCATGCAGACCAACGTCAAACTGATTCGTAAAGAGATGATTGCTGACGGCACCATGGCATTTCACTTCGCCAAGCCGGAAGGATTCGAGTTTCGCGCCGGACAATTTGCCGACTTCACGCTAATCGACCCGCCCGAGACCGACGACGAAGGCAATACCCGCGGGTTTTCACTGATGCAGGCACCCTACGAGCCGGATCTGGTCGCCGCGACCCGCATGCGCGATACCGCCTTCAAGCGGGTGCTGAAGAATCTGCCGATCGGCACCGAGGTCAAGCTCGATGCGCCGTACGGTGACTTCACGCTGCATAAGACCGAATCCACTCCGGCAGTTTTCATCATCGGCGGCATCGGCGTCACCCCGGTGCGCAGCATGATTGCCCAGGCCACTCATGACAGGACCACGCATCAGATCACCTTGCTGCACGCTAGTGTCCTGAGTTAAAAATTTGTTGAACAACTAGCTCATCCGCTGGTCTCTCATGCCGTACGATTGGCGACAGGAGGCAGCGATGGGCAGACCGAAGGTGGAGATCGTGCTGAACGAGAGCGAGCGCGAGCAGCTTGAAGCCTGGACGCGTCGGCGTAAGACCGCGCAGGCGCTCGCATTGCGCTCGCGGATCGTTCTCGAGTGTGCGACGGGTGTCGACAGCAAGGTTGTCGCGCAACGCTTGTCGGTGTCGCAGCAGATGGTATCGAAATGGCGCAACCGCTTTGACGCGAATCGGCTCGATGGCCTGCTCGATGCCCCGCGCTCGGGGGCGCCGCGTACGATCGACGATACCCGTGTCGATGCGGTGATTGCCAAGACGCTCGAAACGGTGCCGAAGAATGCCACCCATTGGAGTACGCGCAGCATGGCGCGCGAGATGGGGATGTCGCAGACGGCGGTCAGCCGCATCTGGCGCGCCTTCGGCCTGCAACCGCACCGGCAGGAAACATTCAAGCTCTCGACCGATCCGCTGTTCGTCGACAAGGTCCGCGACATCGTCGGGTTGTATCTGGATCCCCCGGTCAAGGCGATGGTGTTGTGCGTCGATGAGAAGAGCCAGATCCAGGCGCTCGACCGCACCCAGCCGATCCTGCCGCTGGCGCCGGGACTTCCCGAACGGCGAACGCATGACTATATGCGCCACGGCACAACGACTTTGTTTGCGGCGCTCGATGTCGCCACCGGAGAAGTCATCGGGGAACTGCACCGACGCCACCGCAGCCGCGAGTTTCTGGCCTTTCTGCGCACCATCGAAGCCAACGTCCCAGCCGGTCTGGACATCCATCTGGTGATGGACAACTACGGCACGCACAAGACGCCAAAGGTCAGGAGTTGGTTTGCCCGTCATCCGCGTTTCCACGTCCATTTCACCCCGACCTCGGCCTCCTGGATCAACCAGGTCGAACGCTGGTTTGCCGAGCTCACCGAAAAACAGATTCGTCGCGGCACCCACCGTTCCACCCGCCAACTCGAGCAGGCCATCCGCGACTACCTTGCTCGCTACAACGATGATCCCAAACCCTTCGCATGGACCAAATCAACTGACGACATCCTCGCCAGCCTTGAACGATTTTGTATGCGAATTTCTAACTCAGCACACTAGCCGCACGCCGGCCGATCTGCCGCTGAAAAGTGACTTCGAGCAACTGGCCAAGGAGAATCCGAATTTCCGTTATGTCCCGACCGTCACCGAGGCACCCGACGAGTGGCCCGGAGAGCACGGGCGCGTCGATGCCGCGATGGTGAGGAAATACGTACCGGATTTGCATAGGCCCATTTACTACCTGTCCGGTCCGGACAGCATGGTCAAGGCCATGCGGGCACTGCTGGTGAGTCTCGATGTCAGCGAGGACAATATCCGCACGGAAGAATTTACCGGTTATTGATTGCGCCAGGTGTGTGATGACCTCGCGCAAGTCCGGAAATGCTTATCCGCGTCGCGTATCGGGCAGCCGATCGGCGATGATGCGATGAAGTGCATGCGCTCCGATCCGACACCCGAACAACCCGCCGATCGATCTGCACCTGCACCTGCTCCGCCGCCAGCGCCAGCGCCAGCGCACATTAACCCGCCCGACTCCAAACGTCGCGAGCGACCCACGCCCGAGGGCGACGACCTCGATCCGATACGTTACGGCGATTGGGAGAAGAATTCGCGCGACGAAGCCACCGGCGAGCGACTGGATTATCTCCACGATCCGTTCCGCCTGTACCGCTGTCACACCATCATGAACTGCACCAACACCTGCCCGAAGAGCCTGAATCCTGCCAAGGCAATCGCCGAGATCAAGCAGATGCTCGTCAACCGTACGGTGTAAACATCAGGCAGGGCCGGCACAACCCTATCGGGAGGAGATCGCGTCATGGCAAGCAAGAACAGCTTCGGAGCCCGTGGAACCTTGGAGGTCGGGGCGAAGGCCTACGAAATCTACCGGCTCGACGCGGTAACCGGCGAGGGGGCCGACGTCGCAAGCCTTCCATACGCGCTGAAGATCCTGCTCGAGAACCTGCTGCGCACCGAGAACGAGGGCGACGTCACCGCCGACGACATCGGGGCGCTAGCCGCGTGGGATCCGGGCGCCAGGCCCGACCGGGAGATCGCGTTCACACCCGCCCGGGTGATCCTGCAGGACTTCACCGGCGTGCCCGCCGTCGTCGATCTGGCTGCGATGCGGGAAGCCATGGGCTCGCTCGGCGGCGACCCGACGTTGATCAATCCGCTTGCACCGGTCGAGCTCGTCATCGACCACTCGGTGATCGTCGATGTATTCGGCAAGCCGGAGGCATTCGAGCGCAACGTCGAGATCGAGTACCAGCGCAACCTGGAGCGGTATCAGTTCCTGCGCTGGGGGCAGGACGCCTTTAACGACTTCAAGGTCGTGCCCCCCGACACCGGCATCGTCCACCAGGTGAACCTCGAGCACCTCGCCCGGGTGGTTTTCACGCGCGAGGAGAACGGGCCGCCGTCGCCTATCCCGACACCTGCGTCGGAACCGACTCTCACACGCCGATGGTCAACGGACTCGGGGTCGTGGCGTGGGGCGTGGGCGGCATCGAGGCGGAGGCCGCGATGCTCGGCCAGCCGGTGTCGATGCTGATTCCGCAGGTGCTCGGCTTCAAGCTGACCGGCAAACTGCCCGAAGGCTCCACCGCTACCGACTTGGTGCTCACCATTACCGAGATGCTTCGCCGCCACCGCGTGGTCGGCAAGTTCGTCGAGTTCTACGGCCCCGGCGTAAGCGCCGTCCCGCTGGCCAATCGCGCGACGATCGGCAACATGAGTCCCGAGTACGGCTCCACGATCTCGATCTTTCCGATCGACGACGAAACCCTGCGCTATCTCGAGCTGACCGGGCGCTCATCCGAGCAGATCGATCTCGTGCAGGCCTACGCCAAGGCGCAAGGGCTCTGGCACGATCCGCAGGCCGAGCCGCGCTACTCCGAGGTGCTCGAACTCGATCTCTCCACTGTGGTTCCCTCGATCGCCGGTCCCAAACGGCCGCAGGATCGCGTCCCCCTCTTGCAAGCGAAGGAAGCGTTCCACGGCGCGCTGGCGACATTCATCCACAAGCCCGAGCAGAAGCAGCGGGGATACGATAACGCGGTCGCCGAATCGTTTCCGGCTTCGGATCCGCCGGCCTATAAAAGCTCGACGGTCCACTCTCCGTCCCCGAGCGATCATCTCGCCGAGGCGCCCGCCGGAGGCTATCGCTTGCGCGACCCCGTGCCGGTCGCGCTGGCCGACGGCACCGGGTGCGAGATCGATCACGGGTCGGTGGTCATCGCCGCGATCACCTCCTGCACCAACACCTCGAATCCCACGGTGATGCTCGCCGCCGCGCTGCTGGCAAAGAAGGCGATCGAGAAGGGGCTGACCCGCAAGCCGTGGGTGAAGACCAGCCTCGCGCCCGGCTCCAGGGTCGTCACGGACTACTACGAGCGTGCCGGCCTCACTCGCTACCTCGATGCGCTCGGCTTCAACCTCGTCGGCTACGGCTGCATGACCTGCATCGGCAACTCGGGACCGCTGATTCCGGAGGTGAGCGAGGCGGTCAGGGAGCACGACCTGTCCGTCGTGTCGGTGCTCTCCGGCAACCGCAACTTCGAGGGCCGGATCCACCCCGAAGTCAAGATGAATTACCTGATGTCGCCGCCGCTGGTGGTCGCGTACGCCCTGGCGGGCACCATGGACATCGACCTGTTCCGAGAGCCTCTCGGCAAAGGCCGCGACGGCCAGGACGTGTTCCTGAAAGACGTCTGGCCGTCCGCGAGTGAGGTCGAGGCGGTGGTCGACACGTCCATCGTCTCGGAGATGTTCAAGACCGGCTACGCTGACGTGTTCGAGGGCGACGAGCGCTGGAAGTCGCTGCCCACGCCGCACGGCGACCTCTTCGCCTGGAATGCGGCCTCGACCTACGTCCGCAAGCCGCCGTATTTCGAGAACATGCCCCGCACGCCATTGCCGGTCGCCGACATCATCGGTGCCCGGGTGCTGGCTCTTCTGGGCGACTCGGTGACCACCGACCACATCAGCCCCGCCGGCTCCATCGCGAAGAATTCCCCGGCCGCGGTCTACCTGCTCTCTCACGGCGTGGCGCAACACGACTTCAACTCCTACGGTTCACGCCGAGGCAATCACGAGGTGATGATCCGCGGCACCTTCGCCAACGTGCGCCTGCGCAACCAACTCGCGCCAGGCACCGAGGGCGGCTACACGTGCGACTTCACGAAGAGCGATGCGCCGGTCACCACCATCTTCGACGCCTCGCGATCCTATATCGCCGCCGGCACCCCGCTGGTCATCCTGGCCGGCAAGGAATACGGTTCCGGATCCTCGCGCGACTGGGCCGCCAAGGGCACGTTGCTGCTGGGCGTGCACGCGGTGATCGCCGAGTCCTACGAGCGCATCCATCGCTCGAATCTGCTCGGCATGGGCGTTATGCCGCTGCAGTTCCCCGAGGGCGAGAACGCGGCGTCGCTCGGCCTGACCGGAGAGGAAACCTTCGACATCGTCGGCATCACGGCACTTAACGAGGACCGCACCCCGGCAACGGTGAAAGTGAAAGCCGGAGACGTCGAATTCGACGCAATCGTCCGCATCGAAACGCCCAGCGAGGCGGACTACTATCGCCACGGCGGAATCATGCAGTACGTGCTGCGCAACCTGCTGCGGTAGGGGGCAGGGCCGGGAACCCGTTCCCAGCCCGGGCTGCCGTGGCTTCACCGCGTCGCGCATGCGATCGCACTCTTCGGGCATGCCTGCAGTCCCTCGCAGCCAGTGCATCCTGCGCGGCGGTCGGGGTCTCCTTGCCGAAGACGCAAGCAATTTAATAGGATTTGCCCTGAATAGGAGAAGTACGGGTCATGAATACGAAGCTGGTCAGCAGCATAGGAGACGTTGCACGTTCGCGCCTGGTAATCGTTGGCGTCGATGCCTTGCTCACGGAGTTGGGCGGGCTTATGAAGCGCGGGAGCGGGTTCGTGATCGCCGCACTTACCAAAGCCATCCTTGGCCCGCAACGGCACGGCAGAGAGCACGGGTGTGCGTGGCAAAAGGCGGTATTTGGGAAGTCTCGCGCCTCGAGTGCACTCGCCAGGTATTCGGAGACGGGCCGCAGCGGTGGCGGGTGCGGCACGCCCCTTATGGTGCCCGAGGCCGTCGAGCAGACGGCGAAAGCGCTGTTCGCACGTTACGTCCAGCGGTTCAAAGCTCTGGCTTCGCTCAGGTACGGTTACGCAATCTAAGTAAGCGGGCCCCTTCTACAACCATCAGCGAAAGCAGGCTCGACTGGGCGACCTGTCACCCGCTTCCTTCCGGCAGCAGTACTACACCCAGCAGAGGGTGGCTAGAACGCTTGGGCTCCACGCTTGCCGACCCACCTCCGTCGAGGATCAGGAGACTCATGGCGCGTCTCCGCGGGCTCCGGGTGGCGTGATCGGTGATGCCACATGCTTCTCTCGATGCCGTTGTACCTTGGCCAAGATCTTCTTCACTGCGGCCAGTTCCTCCTGGGCGACCTCCGCGCGTCCCTGCCAGCGTGCTGCCTCATCCCGGGCCGTGTAGGCCTGCTTCCGATAAGACTCCGCTGCCACTTTCTGTCCCTCGAGTTGCTCCCGCAAAGGCTCCGCCTGCAGCTTATGCGCCTGGCGCAGGTCGTCGGTCTGCTGCATGAAGTGCCGGCGGTCGGCCTCGGCCTGGCTATGCACCTGGGCAAGTTCTGCCGCATGACGCTCTCGCTCCTGGCGCATGGACTCATCGTGTTGATGCCGTGCAGCCCGGAGCACCTCGTCGTGGCGGGTGCGCTCGGACTCGAGCGTCGTCATCGCCCTTGCCAGGTCTTCCCGCAATGCCGTTATCTGGTGGTCGCGGGCGGCGAGGGCAGCCTGCTGCTCCCGAAGGCGTGTTTCCAGTTTGGCCAGGCTGTGTTCTCGAGCCTTTAGCGTTGCCTTTGCCTCCTTGAGCTCTCCATTCACGATGAGGTTCTCACGTTCGACCGCAGCCACCTTCTCATCGGCCGCTGCGAGTCGCACCTGCCACTCAGCCTCTTTCATTGCCAGGTCGCCAAGCTTCTGCTGGTAGCTTTCCTCGGCCCCGGCCAGTGCCAGCTTCCAGACGGCTGCCACCAGGTTGTCGGATTCGGCTACCAGTTCTTCTGGCAGGGCGGTGTTTTCGCGCTTTGCTGTGATGGCCGCGGCGGTTTCCTGGCGCCAGCGCCGGATCATGTCGCTGACTACCTGCTGCCCCCCCCGATTGCCGATAGCAGAATAGACCTTTGCAAAGGACACGGTTTCACCCGCTCGAAACAGTTCCGTGCACGCCTTCTCAACCTGGTCGTATTGGACTTCAGTGACGCGGACCATTCTCGGTTTCCTGTTCGATCTGTACTTCAAGTTCTCGGGCAGTCTCAATATCCCCCATCTCGCGGTACGCCGCGGCCCACTGCAACGGCTGCGCTCAGGTGGGTATTGAATCTTGCCGGGAGCGCGTCGCCTCCGGGATCTGAACGTCCAATACGATGGGGCGTGGCAAATATACAGAGATGCGTTCTAATACGCACGTATAGCGTTCTATATGAGTCGTTTTACTTTTAATTCTGGTCTTTATTCTCATTATGACCAGTTTCTGTTAACCTCCGCTGGCGAACTCAAAACACCCTTCGAATACCCTAAATGTTCCACGGAGAAATCAAGTTGGTGGGCGCATAAAAACCGCACCGTTGCTGGACATTGAGCCGCTCCAAGGGGAGGTGTTTTTTCTTTCTTCGTTGTTCCACGCGTCCCTAGAAAGGAGTTCGCATGTCCGCAACAGACGACAACCAGAATTGGCAACTGATCGTCGGCCAACCGTTCATCCCCGGCGTCACCAGGTGGCTCGGCAACCGTTTCGAGTACCGAATCTTCTGCGGCACTCATCTGCTGCAGATCTGCCTGGCCAACCTAGCTGCGCGAGACATCAAGGCGTTCCACCCTGGCTCGGTACCCCTCGGCCTCTGCCAGCTCAACCACACCCTATTCGTGCTGTTTCGAGTGGCCGGCATCCTGGACTGGAGCGATCAGGCGTACTTCCATCGCCTCGTGACTGACCCGGAGGACCGCGAGCTGCCGCCGCATATGCCGGGCACGTACCAGGCGCTGTCGCTCGTCCTCGTCAAGAGCGAAACCGGCCTCGTGCGTGGGCTGCGAGTCGTGAGCTGGAGCGGGCACGCCAGCGCAGTTTTCGACCGCCTCCTGCGTGAGCAGCTCGAGGGGCCGTTCGACCCTGCTGAGCATGCCCGCCGGGTTCAGGAGGTTTACGCCCGCTGCCGCACAAGCGAAGACCTGATGCGGACGGCGCTCCTCACGGAGCGCGCTGGATGCAACCTTTGAATCCCCTGCCCTACCTCGCATGGACGCTCCTTATTGACCCTACGGCCACGGAGCAAGCGAACCGTGGGCGACGCGGTGCGTGCGTTCCTGGCTCCCGTTTAACGCCATGCCCGACTTTCCGGTAATCGCCACCCACCCGCTCTCCCCTGCCCTGCCTGTCCAACCCGGAAAGCTGGTTGTGGGCGCGAACGCCGGCACTCGGACGCTTACCCGGGCCGAGACGGACATAGAGGCCGTGAGCGGCTGGCTCGCAAAGTACGTCGACAACCGGAACACCTTCGAGGCCTACAAACGGGATGCCGAGCGCCTCCTAACGTGGGCCGGAACAAGAGGGAAGGGGCTCGCCGATCTGATGGTCGAAGACCTGACCGACTACGGGCTGTTTCTCCGCGACCCTCAGCCCATCGAGGACTGGTGCTTGGTCAAAGTGCCCCGCTACCTCGAGGACGGCACCGACAACCCGGAATGGCGGTCGGTGCAGCGCCCTTCCCGCTTCCTGGCGGATGGCTCACCGAACCCGGAATGGCGGCCCTTCGTCGGCGCCCTCTCCTGGTCCGCTGCGGGTCAGTCCCTCACTGTGCTGTTCGGGATGTTCGAGCATCTCTGCGGCGTCGGCTACCTGGCCGGCAACCCGCTCCGTGCCGCTCGGAAGAAAGGCTACAAGCCGCGGCGGACGACGGTCGACCGCTATCTCGAGCAGGATCTCTGGCAGCTCGTGCTCTCTCATCTGGAGACGTGGCCACGTGAGACCGCCCGCGACGAAGCGCACTATCAGCGCACACGGTTCCTGGCGGGTTTCCTCAAACTGACCGCGCTTCGTCGCTTCGAGATGGCGAAAGCGAGCACGGCGGACGTCACGCGCATCGAAGGGCGCTGGTGGCTCAAAGTTGTCGGGAAAGGCAGCGTCGACCAGCCCATTCCACTCACGCGCGAGGCAATGCGACTCCTCGGAGCGTACCGGGCATCGACGAGGCGCCCTCCCCTCCCCTCCCCCAACGTTGTCGAGCCGCTTCTGATGGACATCACCGGCACTGGCCGCGCGGTCAGCGTGAAAACCATCCACGCGATCCTGAAGAATCTGTTTCTGTCCGCCGCTCAGGCCTGCACGGATCCTTATCACGCCGGGAAGTTGAAGGCCGCGAGCGCACACTGGTTGCGGCACACTGCCGCGACTCACTTGCTCCAGGACGGGGCCAGCTTGCTCCATACCCGGGATGCCCTCAGGCATGCATCGGTGCAGACAACCGAGATCTACATCGCAACGGATCAACACGCCTTCCACGAGGACATGGAAGCCCGGCAGCGTCTCACAAATACCGACCAGCTCGCGGTAGACAACGAAACGAAGTTGCCTACAACCAACGCGAACGTCGCCTCCAAACGGGCAGATCTCGACTGAAGGGAATCCGGTATGCGCAGCTCACCTCTCCTTGAAGCCGAAATCGAGCAAACCGCGTTGCGGTTTTCCGCAAGCGGCGGGAACTCGGGGCCGAGCACCCTTGACGCTCCGCCCCGTCGTGCGGAACGGATTCTGGAACAGCAGTATTCGGCTGTAGCAGTCATCGAGACCTAGGGGCGAGTCATGGGCACCAAGCTCCTTCAGCCCAAGCCCCCCGTCCCTTCGCGGCAACAAAGCATCGAAATGGCCAATCAGCGGATCGACTTCGCAGCTGGCTCGCTCAGCGCGCTTCCGCCCTGTCATCGACCGGCACATTGAAGCCAGTTGATGATCGGCACATTGAGGCCAGGGCGTGATCGGCATATTGGAGCCAGTCACGGATCGGCACATAGGCGCCAGCGCCGGATCGGCGTAATGGAGCCAGCGTTGTTCTGACGGACGTCTCGACCTTGAGCGGTCCATCGCTACCCTGCCGGGTTTTGGTTTGGCAGGAGGGAGCCGGTGGCCCGCAGGAGCATCGAGATGTACGAGTACCGCCAGGCCCTGATGCGCATGCGTCAGGGCGACTCCGAGCGCGAGATCGCGCGCGCGAAACTGATGGGACGGGCGAAGGCGGCCCGTTTCCGGGAGTTGGCCGCCGCCCGCGGCTGGCTCGATCCGGCGCAGCCGGTGCCGGAGGACGCCGAGATCGCCGCGGCGATCGGCCGGCCGCGCCTGCCGGTGACCGCGCAGTCGTCGATTGGCGCCTACCGGCCGCTCATCGAGCAGTGGTTGGCGCAGGGCGTGTCGGGCGTGGTGATCCACGCCACCCTCAAACGCGAGCACGGTTTCACCGGGCACTATTCCAGCGTGCGCCGGCTCATTGCCGCGATCGAGCGCGAGCGCCCGCCGGAAGCGACCGTGCGCTTGTCGTTCGCGCCGGGCGAAGCGGCGCAGGTCGATTTCGGCGCCGGCCCGCAGCTCGTGGATCCGGCCACGGGCGAGCTGCGCCGCACGTGGGCCTTCGTGATGACGCTGTGTTTCTCGCGGCACCAGTACGTCGAGTTCGTGTGGGATCAGAGCGTGCGCACCTGGCTCGGCTGCCATCGGCGCGCCTTCGAGTGGTTCGGCGCGGTGCCCGCTCGCCTCATCATCGACAACGCCAAGTGCGCGATCACCAAGGCGTGCGCGCACGACCCCGAGGTGCAGCGCGCCTACGCCGAATGCGCCGAAGGCTACGGCTTTCGGATCGACGCCTGCCCGCCCCAGGATCCGCAGAAGAAGGGGATCGTGGAGGCGGGCGTCAAATACGTGAAGGGCAACTTCCTGCCCACGCGCAGCTTCCGCGATCTGGCCGATCTGAACGCCCAGGCGCGCGATTGGGTGTTGCAGGAAGCGGGGCTGCGCATTCACGGCACGACGCGGGTGCAGCCGCTCGCGAGCTTCGCCGTCGAGCGCAGCGTGCTGCGGCCGCTGCCGGCGGTGCCGCCGGATCTGGGCACCTGGCACCAGGTGGCGGTGCATCGCGACTGTCACGTCAGCTTCGAGCGCGCGCTGTACTCCGTGCCGTTCGCCCTGGTCGGCAAACGCCTGTGGCTGCGGGCGACCGACACCGTCGTCACGGTCTATCAGGACTTCAAACCGGTCGCCACCCACGCCCGCGCCCGTCGTCCCGGCGAGCGGCGCACCGTCACCGACCATCTGCCGCCCGCCGCCCAGCGCTTCTTCGCGCACGACCGCAGCTGGTGTCTGCAGCAGGCCGCGGAGATCGGCGAGGCGTGCGCCCGGCTCATCGGGCGGCTGCTCACCGACCGCATCAGTGAGCGGCTACGCGCCGCCCAAGGCGTGCTGCAGTTGAAGAGCCGCTACGGCGCGGCGCGCCTGGAGGCCGCCTGCGCGCGTGCGCTCGACCACGACAGCCCGCATTACCGCACCGTCAAGACCATCCTCGCCGGCGGCCACGACCTGCAGCCGCTCACCGCGGTCAGCACCGAACCCTATGCCGACCGCGCCCGCTTCGCTCGTGCCACCGCGGCGCTCTTCGCTGACGAATCCCCCTCGCTTCACTGACCGGGCGCACGCCCATCTCACCCAAGGAGTCTCTCACCATGAATCCCGCCACCGAACTGGCGCCGCAGCTCAAGCAGTTACGCCTTTCCGGCATCCTCGACTCGCTCGAGGCCCGCAACCGCCAGGCCATTGACGCGAAGCTCGCCTACACGGAATTTCTCGCGCTACTGATCCAGGACGAGGTCGCGCGGCGCGAGCAGAAGAAGTTCGCCACGCGGCTGCGCCGCGCGGCGTTTCGCGCGACCAAGACCCTCGAAGGCTTCGAGTTCGACCGGCTGCCCTCGACCAACCGCGCGCTGGTGCATGATCTGGCCACGGGGCGCTACATCGACGAGCGCGCCCCGGTGCTCATCGTCGGCCCCTGCGGCACCGGCAAGAGCCATCTCGCGCAGGCGCTCGGCCACTGCGCGGTGCGCCAGGGGTTTGATGTCGTGTTCGCATCCTGCTCGCAGCTGCTCGCGAGCCTGAATGCGGCGCGGGCCACCGGCGCGTACGAACGGAAATTGATGCAGCTCGCGCGCGTGCCGGTCCTCATCATCGATGACTTCGGCCTCAAACCGCTGCGCTCGCCCGCCGACGAAGATCTGCACGACCTGATCGCCGAGCGTTACGAGCAGGCGGCCACCGTCGTCACCAGCAATCTCGACTTCACCGAGTGGGACCAGGCCTTCCCCGGCAACCGACTCCTCGCGTCCGCGACCGTCGATCGCCTGCGCCACAATGCCTACTGCCTGACCCTCGACGGGGCTTCCTACCGCGCCCCGCGACAGGGTCCGAACAAGGCCAAAACGGCCCTTGCCGGCACCCCGAAAAACAGCCAATCTTGAACCCCCGCAGACGTTCGTCAGAGCCCGTTCCTGCTGGCTCCTATATGCCGATCATCGGTGGCTCCATTGTGCCGGTCAGTGACACGCCCTGGCCGTCGCAGCCTACCGCTACAACCAAAAGGGCGCCGCTTACTCCTGGTGTTTCAACATAACGCGCCGGCCGGACCGCTCTATGCTGAGGCAGCTCTGGGCGGCGAAAGCGGGATGACGGCGAAGCTTCGTTCCCGCGTGCCCCCTGCCGAGCGCGAAGTGATCCCGGCACAGTTTTGGCGGTAGCTGAAAAACCGCCACGACGTCGGATTCAGCGGACCCGCGCAGCACCGAACCCCGAGCGAACCGCCGCTCTTCGTGCCCTTCGTCTCTAAGCTTTGCACTTTTCCGCTGCAAAGCCTGGCGCGGCAATGCACCCTGCGTAATCAACCAGGGCCTTCCATGGCTGCGCCCACTTCTGAACAACTTGCCCCGCTCAAACGCCTCTGGACTGCCGCCAATGGTCACTTCGGTCAGTGCAAGTACATCGTTGAGTTCCTTCTTGGTCTGTATAACGGCACCCGCTTTCCCGTCGACTTAGCCGGTTTCCGGGCGCTCGATCAAGCAATCTTCCGGGACTGTCTCACCGTCCTCCAGATGGATAGCCAGCCGCAGCAAGAGGTTCACCTGCTACTGGGGTGCTTGATTGGCGAATTCGAAAAACTCGCCGAAGATTGGCGCATTCCGGACCGCTCCATATAGTAGCCACCTCCTCATTGCACAGAGGTCCAACGATGATGTTCATTGCAGCGAAGATCAACGATGTTGACATGCTTCGACTCCGAGACCGTGTGCTGACTGCGCCGGTTTTTGGCGGTACGTACGGGGATTTTCCGTGGGACAGATTCGAGGCGGCCGCGCTCGAAGCCGGCGTTTTGAAGGACCTCGCCAATTTTGGCCGCGCGATCTTCCGGGAGGCTTATCAGCATGATTGGAGCGACGAGCTCAAAGTCGAATGCGGTTGGTTGGACGGCGGGCAACGCCTGGTCTACCAAGCCTTCGCGTTTCCAGAAGATTGCCGCGCGCGTTGGCAGCATCTGCTCGAAACCGATGGTGTCCCGGACGACGTCGAGGTCCCGCCCGTCACAATCGACCCGTATGACTTGGCCGACGGCCTCGAGGCTGTAGGGATCAAGACGAACTTCATGCGGTAAGCTCATCCGGACGACCCATTCCGATTTAGCCATCCCTCCCTTCCCCTTCTTGTCAGTGCAGTGCATCATTTTTTCTAAGTATTTGATTATTGGCGTTATTGCAGGTTGATAAGCGATGAGAGAATCATTCCGCTGCGAACTCTGCCTCATCGCAAACTGCGTGGTTCGGGCGGCGCAGTACAACGTCGCCCTCCTCCCATGACTCGACGAGCCGCGCGTTCACCGGCAGGGTGCGACGCACGCCTTGGTCGTCTTGACATTCGACGTACCCGCCATCCCCCATGCGCTTAAGCACGCCTATTACTTTGCCCCGTCGGCTGACAACCTGCATGCCCTCTGCCCGCTCGAGGAATATCGGCAGCTTCGCGTTGAGCCGCTCGAGGACCGATTTCGACGTACTCCCCCTGTCCTCGTACCGGTCTCGGATCTCGAGCAGGCGGGCGTAGTCCTTCCGCTGCCGAACAAGCGTAGCCAGATACGCGAAAGTGGCTTTTGCGTTGAATTGCCGGATGCGATGCCACACCAGGGCGACCACTGCTCCGAGCTTGCCGCCGTTGCCATGCTCGCGAGCCAGCTTCATGAGCGTACAGATACGACTTCGAGAAAGGCCGAGCGACATGAGTCGAACCAGCTCTGCTGGCAGACGGGTTTTCTTGTCGATTCTATTTTCTGAAGACTCCCCTGCCCTTTCCTGGTCGGTCTTGCGCGGCGCTTCGTGTGGGGGCTGTCCTTTCGAAGAAAGTTGTTGATTAGGGGAAAGTTCAATCTCTTGTATACGGGCTCTCACGGTGAGAGACGGCCCCTGTGGAAAACTGCGCTTCGGCTGGCCAACGACCTCTTCCTTGGCAGCCAGTTGTTCCTGGTAGCCGCCGTTCCTGGCGTGTGCTTGTCCAGCCAGGCCGAGCAGCTGCAATGCCTTCTCGGTCAGCCAAATGCGGCTTACCGAATACTGGCCAAAGGCTTCCCTCGCCCGCCTGCGGCCTTGCTCGCGCGTGATGTACCCCCTCGTTACGAGCTCCGCGAGACCGCGGTAAAGAGTGGGGTGGCTCCCGAGGAGCGACTCGGCGCAGATGCTGTCTCGACTGGCGAAGACTGGCTCGGTGGGACGCTTCACATCGAAGAAGGCCAAGATGCCGTAGAGTGCCTGACGGGCCGTTCTGGCCAAGTCGAGGCAGTTTCGCGGGTTGAGCGCTTCCGCCCGGGCCCGGATGAGCGGCGCCGGCAGAAACCGGGCCTTGGGCCCAGAAGGGGAGGGGAGGGGGGCGTCGAGCTGAACAACCCCCTCGCAAGCCAGTGAAATTGGCACGATAGTCCTTTTTGAGCAAAAAGGACCCCTTTCGGTATTGACACCAACTCGCCGCTCATTAAACTACGGACATGCAACTGTCGCGTAACCGGTTCCCGCCGGTGAGCGTTAAGTCAGGGTTCAATCCCTAGCAGAGGCCAACTTTCCAGAGTTGGCCTTTGTCCTTTCAGGGGTCAGTTGATCTCAGCGTTGTCGCTAGTCGATTCCTCTTACGTTGTCCAAACGACAGCCGTCAGTCTCGTGTTCCCGCACGAGACGAGTGCCGCCTCCAAATGCTCAGAAAGCTGCCCTGTGGACGGTGGGCAGCTTTCTGAACATTCGGAAGGGTAGAAGAGGGCAGTACGTCCGAAGCAGTCATCCGGCACCTCCCTTTCGCTTCATTTTTCGTTAAGTCCCTGTTTTCCGGTCTTATTGCAGGTTGATAATCACTTTTTGTTGCCGTGACCGGCGCTTGCCCGCTCTTTGATAAGCTGAGTAATGAGCGCGAAAGTCGCCTCAGCTTCTTCAGCCGAAGCAAAGGAAAGGCGGACGGTCTTGTCGCTGCGAAGCGCTTCGCAATACTTCGTCTTACCCTGACGGAAGGTGATGGGTTCCGGCCGGGCGGGGCGCTTCAAGGTGTCACTGGCTTTTGCTTGTTGCACCGCAGCAACTTGGGAAAGCTCCGACGTGACGATCTTCTGAACGGCCTCAATGACCTTAGCTGCTTTGCCTTGCTTGGTGAGTTGAGCAAGCTGCTGCACGGCCTTGGCACCGAAGAGGGCAGGGGCGTCGGCGATGCATGCCAAGGCCTCCTCGGGCAGCTCGTCAAACGCCATGAGGGAGCTGATGTACGGCTGACTGACGCCGGCTTCGGCAGCCACCTGCGCTTGCCTCAGCTTCTTCTTCTCCATCCGCCCTTTGAAGCCGAGATACTTCTCGTAGTCCGTGAGGCTCGGGGCGAGGAGGTTGGAGTAGAACGCCGTCCGGTCGGTCTCGTCGTCGTCGAGGTCGAGAATGTTGATGTCAATCTCGTCCCGGCCCAGCTCGCGGAAGAGGCTTACGCGGTTGTTGCCGGCGATGATCTCGTAGCCGCCCTCAGGTCGCAGTCGTACAGTGACCGGGTTCGCCAACGGGTTGTGTCGCAGGTTTTCGCGCAACTCCGCATACTGCTCGGCGGTGAGTTTGCGGCGTCGCCCCGGAATCTCGTGGAGCTCGTCGAGTTTGGCCTTCTGGCGTGGCTGGCTTTCAAGCGCAGTCGCCAGCGCTGCTTCCGCTTCGGCAAGCTTGCGATGAGCCTCTGCCAGCGCCTCCTTGGAGCCATGCTCCGCCTTGAGCTTGGCCAGCTCTGCTTCCGCCGCTTCGGCACGTGCCATGGCGTCCGCCAGTTGGCCGGAGAAAATTGCCAGCTGTCCGGGAGCGGTACGAGCTTCATCTGGCTTCTCTGGAAGCCTTTTCGCCACACCGCCGCTGGCCGTTCGCGCTTGCATGGCGGCCAAGAGGTCGGTGTTCTTCGACTTCATATCCTTCGCGCCGGCCATATCAAGCCCCCTCGTACCAAGCTTTCACGATCTTGTTGTCAATGATTTCGACGACCTGGTCGTAAGCGTCACGAATACGGCTGTAGGTTTTGGCGCCGCCTTCCCACTTGCTGACGTCGTAGACGGTGCCGAAGCCGGTCGCGGTGGTGCCTATGACGCTCGAGAAGGGTATCTCGACGGGCAGGACCTTAGCGGTGTAGGTCGAGACGATCCACTCGCGGACCACGGAGGCCGACGCCTCCTGCGCATTCACCGCGCTCAAGAGGATGTTCACGAAGTCGAACTCTTTGACGAAGTTCCGCTTCTCGAACGAGCTCGCCAGGTCGGAGAACAGCGACCAGTACTGAGCGGCCGACGCGAAGTCCAAGCTCTTGGGCGGCAGCGGCATCAGCATCCCGTCTGCGGCCATCAGGGCGTTGATGGTAAGGTACGAGAGAGAAGGCGGCGTGTCTAACACGATGATGTCATAGTCACCCGCCAAGTCTTGGAGGGCAGGGGCCAGGATGTCCCAGAATTCAAAGCCGGGCTTCTCGGCCACTTTGTGAGGGATGACGAACTCGGCCGAGAAGAGGGTAGGGGCACCGGGAATCAGATCCAGCCCGTCCCAGTATGTGGGTTGGATTGCGTATCGGAGATCCTTCTGGTCCCCGAAAATAAGGGGCATCACCGTCGCGTCGCTGTCGACTTCGGCAGAGGGCAGCAGCCCGCACAGAGAAGAGAGCGATGCCTGCGGATCCAGGTCGACGATGAGCACTTTCCGGCCGCGCAGAGTCAGGCCTTGAGCCAACGACATCGCGGTCGTCGTCTTGGTCGAGCCCCCTTTGAAATTGCTGACGACAACGATGCGGCCGCGTTTTCCCTCGGGGCGTTTCTTGATCTTGCTCTCAGCCTGGACCCATTGCCGCGTCTCAGCCAAGGTGAAGACCCGCCCACGGCCCGCGCCCTGCGCGACCCCTGGGGGCAGGTCACCCTTGCCGATGAGATAATTGATGCGCGCCCGGTCGATGCCGCAGAGCGTCGCTAGCTGAGTGGTTGTGTATTCAGGTGGGTTTTTGCGCGGGTGCGGCTTGAGCATGCTGTCGCGCACCAATGCCAACATGTCGTCTGCGATACCCGCGAGTTCGATGAGTTGAGCTGGGCCGACCTTCGCTTCGATGGGCTTCAGCTTGAGATCAGATTCGGGTGTCGTCAGTGCCATGGCAAGCCTTCTTTGTTTTAGGATCGCGCCTCTTGCACTGAGGCGACGACTAAGCTTCCATTCGACGCTCATGGTGCAAAATAACTCCGAAGCGGAGAATACGCGGTGATGCAGCGGGGCGCAAGTCCACCTCGCATATTCACGCCTACCGCAGACTCCTAAAGAATCAGTCGCTTACCCTGGTTCCCTGAAATGGAGGGTGAAGGCCGCCTAGCTTCTAGCGTCATTTGCAATTAACCGACCGAATGTCTTTGCTTTGTATGCTCTTGGAACTGCTTGCTTGCGTTTTCGGAGTCGCGCGCAGACCGTGGAAGGGTGGGAGTGTAGGTTAAGAAACCTACGACGGTTAATTGCATTAATGAAGAATGAGATTCTAATTCCGGGAGTTGCTGGTAGGACGGCAGCAATCATGCCAACGCGAGTCAGGAGAAGCGAGGCGGTGGTCAGAGTTAAGCACTGGCTGGAAAATAGCCTTAAAGGCAAGGGTGGTCGCGTTCCTATAATGAGCTCGCCATAGCCGGTCTCATCGATGATCAGGAGCCGCAGCGTGGTAAAGGGCTTGAGCTTCTCGTCGAGCCGCCCTTCGTTGTGCGCCTTGGTCAGCGTGCGATGAGGTGCGCTGCGGTACTCAACAGCAGCACCCGGTAGCCAGTCTCCGCTGACAGCCCGCAGGTGCCCTCATGGACGCATTCGCATTCGGGCGCCGCATCCCTTGGTAGAGCACGAGGTTCCGCCAGTGGACCCCGAACGAAAACGGAGCCCTCAGGCTCCGGCGTCAATGAGTTCCGCCAACCAGGTCAGGCAGCCGCTTTGGTCCTGTCCAGAGCATACTGCCTCGTCTGGTACGGCATCAGCTCGCCCAAGCGGCTGGTGAGGTCCATCGAAGCGCCCCATGCCACCGCCAAAGGATCCTTGCAACCGGCGGCCTCAGCTTTGGGTGCAGGTGAGGAGGGCTGGAACTGGCGGATAGCCGAAAGCAGCCGTAGCTTTCGCTCCTTCGGCAGGACGTTGAAGCGGGCCAACCTGTCGACCAGGTAGCCGGCATCTGGCCGGAGGTTGGCGGGCACGTCAGCCAAGTTGGGAACCTCGCCAGCGTACCAGAGGCGTTCAGCGACCTCGCGCAGCAGCTCAGGATCGACACGCGCGAAGCCTTGGCGCACTACGTCGCCAAGCATTCTCTCTAGTGCCGCTCCTCGAGCCAACCTTTTCACGAAGACCTCCTCTCGTCAAATTTTCTTCTAACATGGGCCAAATTCGGGGTCAAGTCAGGCCCCACGTAGTATTTGGCTGCCTCCAGCGCCAATTGTTCAAACCGTTCCCAGGAGGCCTCCGGCAGGGCGAGGAGGGTGAGGATGTCCTCCAGATCCACGTCACCTAGGCGGCCTAGCTTGGACAGGGCAATGTCCTCGATGCTCGGCAGCATCACGACTACGGGTGACTCGCGGGTGCCCTCGAGGGGCACAGAGCGGTCCTGGTAGTCCATGTGGAGCGGGCCCAGGGTCGGGTTGAAGGTTGGGTCGTAGGCCAGCTGCGACGGCCCCTCCTCCGGATCGTCGTAATCCACTGGTGGCAGGTCAGCCAGGATGAGCATCAGTTCGCTCTTGAGCGGCTGCGGATACGCGAACTCGGCGTCGACGTCCGTACTGGCCCGGGACTGGGCGTGGAGATGGACCGCGCAGCCCCCGAAGATGTATGCGTGGACGGCACCGGGCGGCACTTGGCGCCGAGCGAGTTCCTCGCCCAGGTTGCTGAAGAGCTGCAGGATCGCGTCCGTCATCGGGGTGTTCATGATGCCTCCCAGAATGCTGCCTGCAATTGTATCGGGATAGCGTGGAAGGCCCGACTCAAGTTTCGCAGCTGAAGCCCAGCAGAGGAGGTGGCCGCAGTCATGCGTCGCCTCCGATTCTCCTGGTAAGGCGGGCGTAGGCCGACACCCATGCCGCTAGGTCGATCCCGTCAGGTTTGTCTGGTTTGCCAGACAAACCTGACTTGCTAGCAATTCACTTCGAAGCGTTGCCATCCCCAAGGTTAAGCTGGCGCACCCGTGAAGCGGCGCCTGATGCGACCACACTGTTGAAGTTTCGCCGCCTGCTGGAAACGCACGGGCTCACGCGCAAGATCTTCGAGGCGATCAAGACGCACCTCGCGGAGAAGGGCCTGATGATGCGCGAGGGCACCATCGTCGAAGCAACGCTCATCGCCGCACCCCCGTCGACCAAGAACCGCGTGAAGGCACGTGATCCCGAGATGCACCTGACGAAGAAGGGCAATCAGTGGCATTTCGGGATGAAAGCGCACATCGGCGTCGATGCCGAATCGGGCCTGGTGCATCCGGTGGTGGCCACGGCGGCTAACGAGAGCGACGTAAGCCAGACGCACAAGCTGCTGCACGCAGAGGAGACGGAGGTGCTGGGCGACGCGGGCTACCAGGGCGTCGACAAGCGCGAGGAAAACCGCGACAACAAAGTGACTTGGCACATCGCCATGAAGCGCAGCAAGAGTAAGGCGCTGCCGAAGAACCGGCTGGGCAAGCTCCTCGAGAAGCTCGAGCGCGCGAAGGCGAGCATCCGCGCCAAGGTCGAGCACCCGTTCCATGTCGTGAAGAACCTCTTCAAGCACCGAAAGACCCGTTACCGCGGACTGGCGAAGAACGAGGCGCAGCTCTTCTCGCTATTCGGTCTGGCTAATCTGTTCCTGGCGCGCCGACCGTTGTTGGCGCTTCACGCCCGAGGTGCGTCCTAATGGGGCGCCAGGGCGCGAAAAGGGGGGGTGAAATACCTACGGATGGCATCGTTCCGCATAAGAAATGCCAAAGGATTGAAATGTCCTTCGCTGCTTCGTGCGCGCGACCCGTCCAGTGTCCGTTGGAACCGATTTGTTCAGCACTTCCCTAAACCAGCACCGGCGCGAAAACACCCTGCTGCATCATTGCAGTGTGGGTAGGCGCAGCACCCTTCTAATGATTAAGCGGTTGTTCCATCGAGTCGAGATAGTGCCGAAAGGGTTTGTGTATGCGCAGAGTAACGTGTGAGAGGTGACTTGATTGGCGCTCGAGTCGCAGCGAACCCGAACATCAAACCGATCGGTCTCCGGTCCCCGGTAGGGACCGTCCGGCCGGGGCAGCATGGTACCAGCCCGACTGAACAAGGTCTCTGCCGTCACGTCGGCGAGCAAGTGAGGTTTCGTATCGACTTTTCACGCGCCCTCACTATTGTTTGCACGGTCTCGTCGCGCCGGCTGCGGGAAGCCGGATTACTGGGCCGAGTCGAAGCCGGGAAGGGCGATTGCAGGGGGACGTGGGGAGCGGGACTCTTCCGCACCCTCGTTATCCGGGCCCTGCGGGTTCATTCGCCGTGGCGCGGGTTTTCCGCCGCCGCATTCGTTGAGATTTCGTCAGGAGAGAGACATGGCGCGATGTGATGTATGCGGCAACGAGTACGACAAGGCGTTTCAGGTCACGATGGAAGGCCAGACCAAGACGTTCGACTGAATCGCCCCGGGTTTCGCGGAGGCCGTTTTGTGTGAGTCAGGCGGCGACCGCCTGCTCGCCAAGGCTGCGGTAATAGTTTGCCTCGGCTTCGGCTGGGGGAATGTACCCGATCGGCTCAAGTAACCGGTGATGGTTGAACCACGAGACCCATTCGAGGGTGGCCAGCTCGACCGCTTCGACGCTTTTCCAGGGCCCACGCCGGTGAATGACTTCTGCCTTGTAGAGCCCGTTGATGGTTTCGGCGAGCGCGTTGTCGTAGCTGTCGCCCCGGCTGCCGACCGACGGCTCGATGCCCGCTTCTGCCAGTCGCTCGCTGTATCGGATCGAGACGTACTGCGAGCCGCGATCGCTATGATGAATCAAAGCATTACGTTCGGGTTGGCGCGCCCACAGGGACTGTTCCAGCGCATCGAGGACGAACTCCGTGCGCATGGACCGGCTGACGCGCCAACCTACGATGTAGCGGGCGAAGACGTCGATGACGAAGGCGACGTACACGAAACCCTGCCAGGTCGAGACATAGGTGAAGTCGGAAACCCAGAGCTGGTTCGGGCGCTGCGCGGCGAACTGACGATTGACGCGATCGAGCGGACAAGGAGCAGCAGGATCCGGCCGGGTAGTCCGCATGACCTTGCCGCGCATGGCGCCGCGCAGCCCTTTGACACGCATCAACCGCTCAACCGTGCAGCGGGCGACCTCAAGGCCTTCGCGCCGCAACTGCCGCCATACCTTGCGCGCTCCATACACCTGCAGATTCGCCTGCCAGATCCGCTCGATGTGGTCCTCCAGCATCGCGTCGCGACGGGCCCGCGCACAGCGCAAAGCCGGATCGCGCCGGCGCGCCACGGCACGTCGATAAGCCGACGGGGCGACCTGCAGCACCTTGCAGATCGGCTCGACCCCGAAGTGCTCGCGGTGCGTGTCGATGAAACCGTTCATCACTTGTTGCGGCGGTCGAGCTCCGCCTGCGCGAAATACGCGCTGGCCAGGCGCAGGATCTCGTTGGCCTTCTTCAGCTCGCGGACCTCGCGCTCGAGTTCCCTGATGCGTTGCTGCTCGGCGTTCGTGAGCCCCTCGCGCTGGCCGGTGTCGCGCTCATGCTGGCGAACCCACCGGCGCAGTGTCTCCGCCGTGCAGCCAATCTTTGCCGCGATCGAGACGATCGCCGCCCACTGGGATTCGTACTGACCCTTGGCCTCACACACCATACGCACGGCGCGCTCGGTGACCTCGGGGGAGAACTTCGCTGTCTTTTTCATGGGCTCCATCTTCTCAAGAGTTGGAGCCTCCGCAAAACCCGGGGCGATTCAGACAGCTTCGAATGCGCGATCCATGCGTGCGCGCCCGCGTGCGCGCATTGCGGCTGCAAGATCGTCGGCCATGGCGTCGAAGGCGGGGGTAAGTACTTCTGCTGCGTCAACTGCGCGAAGAACGCTGGAGTCGAGCAGCTTCGCGACCGCGCCTGAGCCCGGCCCGGATCGCCATTGCGGTGCGGGTCGGCGTGCCGCAAATCTGTGCCGAACTCGCGGGTGAGGCCGCTCAGCCATTGACGTCGATCGGGAGGAATGTTCCGATAAGCCATGGCCCAACGTGAACCTCCCACCGACGTGCCGGACCGCCAGCCTGAACGCGTGGAAATCGACTTCCGCGAGATCCCTTTCCAGGGAATCGTCGAGCAGTCCTTGGCGGGCGTGTATCTGGTCTTCCGCGAGCGTTTCCAGTACGCAAACTCGACCTTTGCCGAGATGTTCGGCTACACGCAAGAGGAGTTCGTCGGTACGTCGATTCGGGACCTCGTTCTCCCGGACTTCGTTGGGGAAGCGATGGAGTACTATCGCCTTCGCGTTTACGAGGGCGTGCCGTCGATTCGCTATTTCACGCGGTGTCGGCATCGGGATGGCCACACTGTTCATATCGAGGTACACGGATCTCGGGTGGACTACCATGGCGAGCCTGCGCTGGCGGGAGTCGTGATCGACGTCAGCGAGCGCGTCCGGCGAGACCTGGATCTGCACCGGTCGCGACGGCGGCTCAGAGAGCTGGCCTCTTACCTCAACAGCTCGCGCGAGGAGTTGCGCGGACAGCTGGCGCGCGAAGTGCACGATGTCCTCGGTGGAATGCTCAGCTCCATCAAGCTCGACGTCTTCCGCATCCAGCGGCGGACCACCGATCCTGCCTTGGCGGAGATTCGCGAGATCACGGAAGAACTCCTCCCGCTGATCCAGGACACGATCGACACCGCCCGGCAGATTTCGGATGAGTTGCGGCCGCGCATGCTGGATACGCTCGGGCTGGTCGCCGCCATTCGCGGCGAGCTCGAAGCCTTCGGCCGGCGCAACGAGATCCTCGTCGGCTTCACGCTGGAGGGGGACGACCCCGAGCTGTCCGCCGAGACGGCCACGCAATGCTTCCGCGTGTTCCAGGAGGCCTTGACGAATATCGGGCGGCACGCGCAGGCGGAAACGGTCGAGGTGCGGGTGCGCAACCGCGATGGCCGTTTCGAGATGCAGGTTCGCGACGACGGGAAGGGCATCGATCGGCCTTCGATGCGGGAAGGGTCGATCGGGATGTTGAGCATGGCCGAACGTGCGCGCAGCATCGGAGGGTCGCTTTATGTTCACGCCCGCGCCGGCGGCGGCACGGTCGTGCTCCTCGCAGTACCGGGCTATATGGAGCGGCGCAGCAATGATCGAACTGCTGATCGTTGATGACCATACGATCTTCCGCTCCGGTCTGAGGCGCATGCTCTCGGACGAGGCGGACCTGCATGTCGCGGACGAGGCGAGCGACGGCGCGAGCGCGCTGGCGAAGATCCGCACCGGCAAGTTCGATGTCGTTTTGATGGACATCAACATGGCCGGGCGCAGCGGCCTCGACACCCTCGAGTCGATCCGTGCCGAGCGCCCGGAGCTGCCGGTCATCATGCTGTCGATGTACCCGGAGGAGCAGTACGCGGTGCTCGCGCTGCGGGCACGCGCGAATGCCTACCTTTCCAAGGATGTGGAGCCGCAGGAGCTGCTGACCGCGATCCGGCACGTGGTCGGAGGAGGGCGCTACGTCTCGCCGCGCAGTGCCGCCAGCCTCCTGATGCAGATGGACCGTACCCGCGAAGGCGCGCCGCACGAAAAGCTCACCGCGCGCGAGATGCAGGTGATGATGAAGATCGTGCGCGGCATGTCGCTGACCGACGTGGGCATCCAGATGTGCCTCTCGGTGAAAACCGTCAGCACCTACCGAGTCCGCATCCTCGAGAAGCTGGGCCTCGCGAGCAACGCCGAACTGGTGCAGTACGCGATGCGCAACGGCCTCCTCGACTGACTGAGCGCAGAGGGCGCATTTCCCTCCGACGTTTTACCGGGAGGCCGATGACCGGCTTAAAGTTGCTCTCGTCATGCTGCACCAGCAAGCCAGCTGCGAATCATTCGTGTATCACGAGGACTCCCATGTCGGCGTGACCGTGTAGTCGCCGGGGGATGCTGCGGCCTACCGGCTTTCGGGCTTCTCCAATCAGAAAATTCCTACAAAAGGTCGGGAACACTCCGACAGCTCTGGTGGACATCGCTCCCTAAGATTCGCTCCAACGCCTGTTTGGCATGAGTCATGCACGACTCCAAGCGCGCGACAAGACGTATCACGTCTGACAAAGGATGCACGAACTCGGAGAGGAGGAAGAACATGTACGCCCAGATGGTGGACACAGGGATGAAGCGGGTGCAGGGGCTGGACGAGATGTCGGCCGAGGAGCGCGCGTTTCAGGAAAAGATCGACGCCGGCATCAAGATCGAGGCGAAGGACTGGATGCCCGAAGGCTACCGCCGCACGCTGATCCGTCAGATCTCGCAGCATGCGCATTCGGAAATCGTCGGCCAGCTGCCTGAAGGCAACTGGGTCACGCGCGCGCCGACCTTGAAGCGCAAGGCGATCCTGCTGGCGAAGATCCAGGACGAGGCCGGCCACGGGCTGTACCTGTATAGCGCCGCGGAAACGCTCGGCGTGACGCGCGACCAGGTGTACGCGGACCTGCTGTCGGGCAAGGTGAAATATTCCAGCATCTTCAACTACCCGACCACCAGCTGGGCCGACATCGGCACGGTCGGCTGGCTGGTCGACGGCGCGGCGATCATGAACCAGATCCCGCTGTGCCGCTGCTCTTACGGCCCGTATTCGCGGGCGATGGTGCGCGTGTGCAAGGAGGAGTCCTTCCACCAGCGTCAGGGCTACGACCTCGTGATGACGATGGCGCGCGGCACGCCCGAACAGAAGCAGATGGCGCAGGACGCGCTGAACCGCTGGTGGTGGCCGGCCCTGATGATGTTCGGGCCCCCGGACAGCGACTCCGTGCATAGCGCGCAGTCGATGCAGTGGAAGATCAAGATCCTGTCGAACGACGAGCTGCGCCAGAAGTTCGTCGACCAGACCGTGCCGCAGGCCGAATACCTGGGCCTCACCGTGCCCGATCCCGAACTGAAGTGGAACGAGGACACCGGCCATTACGACTTCGGCGAGATCGACTGGGAGGAATTCCGCCAGGTCGTCGCCGGCAACGGCCCCTGCAACCGCGACCGCCTGCGCACCCGGGTGAAAGCCTGGGACGACGGCAAGTGGTTCCGCGACGCGCTGCTCGCCCACGCCGATAAGAAAGCCGAAAGACAAGTCGCGGCAGCCAAGGCCGCCTGATAACGAGATCGAGAGGAGAAGAGAAATGAAGGAATGGCCCCTTTGGGAAGTGTTCATCCGCAGCCAGCACGGCCTCGCGCACAAGCACGTCGGCAGCCTGCACGCACCGGATGCCGAGATGGCGATCAACAACGCGCGCGACGTCTACACGCGCCGCAACGAAGGGCTGTCGATCTGGGTCGTGCCGGCGTCCGAAGTGACCGCGAGCAGCCCCGCCGACAAGGAAGCGCTGTTCGAGCCCGCGAACAACAAGATCTACCGCCATCCGACCTTCTTCCCGGTGCCGGAAGAAGTGAAGCACATGTGATGACGGGATCGGGAGACAGACATGCTGCTCGATGACAAGTCCGTTTATCTGATGCGCCTCGGCGACAACGCGCTGGTGCTGTCGCAGCGCCTGTCCGAATGGTGCGGCAAGGGTCCCGCCTTCGAGGAGGACATGGCGCTGACCAACATCGCGCTCGACCTGATCGGCCAGGCCCGGATGTGGCTGTCCTACGCCGGAGAGGTCGAAGGACGCGGCCGTGACGAGGACGCGCTGGCCTTCCGCCGCGACTCGCACGAGTTCACCAACCTGCTGCTCGTCGAGCAGCCGAACGGCGATTACGCCCAGACGCTGGTGCGCCAGTTCTTCTTCGACGTGTGGCATCACCTTACGCTCGAAGCGCTGACGCGATCGGCTGACGACCGCATCGCCGACATCGCGTCGAAGGCGATCAAGGAAGTCGCGTACCACCTGCGGCGCAGCAGCGACCTGGTCGTGCGTCTGGGCGACGGCAGCGCGGAGAGCCGGCGTCGCATGCAGGCCGCAGTCGACGAACTGTGGATGTACACCGGCGAGATGTTCAACGCCGACGAGACCGAGGAGCTGCTCGGCGCGCAGGGGCTGGCGTGCGACCCCTCGACCTTGAAGGACGTGTGGCTCGCGACGGTGCGCGAGATGTTCGCCGAAGCGACGCTCGAGCTTCCCGCAGGCGAGTGGATGCAGAAGGGCGGCAAGCAGGGCCGGCACGGGGAACACCTCGGCCTGTTGCTCGCCGAGATGCAGTTCCTGCAGCGCGCCTATCCCGGCGCGACGTGGTGACAACGTGGTAAGTGAGGCAGCGATGGTCGACTTGCGCGAATGCAGCGAGAGAGTGTGGGGCTGGCTCGCCGACGTGCCGGATCCCGAAATTCCGGTCATTTCCATCGTCGATCTGGGGATCGTGAGGGAGGTGAACTGGCACGACGAGCCGGCCGGAGCGGTGTGCGAGGTGGTGATCACGCCGACGTATTCGGGATGCCCGGCGACGGAAGTCATCGGCCGCTCCATCGAGGAGGCGCTGCGTGAGCGGGGGGTGGAGCGGGTGCGGCTCGAAAGCCGCATCGCGCCGGCCTGGACGACGGACTGGCTGACCAGCGAGGGTCGCCGGAAGCTGCAGGAATACGGCATCGCGCCGCCTGCCCGTCGTGCCGACGGCCGGCAGGTGATCGACATCAGCGGGCTGCGCCGGCGTACGGCCGATGACGCGCCCGCCGCATGTCCGCACTGCGGCTCGACGCACACCGAGCCGATCAGCCGCCATGGTTCGACCCCGTGCAAGGCGCTTCATCGCTGCCTCGACTGCCGCGAGCCGTTCGACTACTTCAAGTGCCACTGAGAAAGGCACAGCAAAGGAGCAAGAGATGAGCAAGTTTCACGATATCCGGGTCGCCAGTGTGCGCCCCGAGACCCGCGACGCGATCGTCGTCACCTTCGACGTGCCGCCGTCGCTCGCGGAAGCGTTCCACTACGCCCCCGGCCAGCACTTGACCCTGCGCACCGAGATCGGCGGTGAGGACGTGCGCCGTTCGTATTCGATCTGTTCAGGCGCCGACGAGCGCGCGTTGCGCATCGCGATCAAGCGCGTGCATGGCGGCCTGTTCTCGAACTGGGCGAACGACTTCCTGAAGCCCGGCGTGAGCGTGCAGGTGATGCCGCCTTCCGGCCACTTCGGCATCACGCCCGACGCGCACGTCGCACGCCGCTACGTCGGCTTCGCGGCCGGCAGCGGCATCACGCCGATCCTGTCGCTGGTCACGACGCTGCTGGCCGGCGAGCCCGGAAGCCGCTTCACGCTGGTGTACGGCAACCGTTCGTCGTCGAGCGTGATGTTCCGCGAAGATCTCGCCGACCTGAAGGACGAGTACGGCGAGCGCCTGAACCTGGTGCACGTGCTCTCCCGCGAGCAGCAGGACATCGACCTCTTCAACGGCCGCATCGACCGCGAGCGCTGCGACGCGCTGCTCGCGCAGTGGATCGACCCGAAGCGCATCGACGTCGCGTTCATTTGCGGCCCGATGGACATGATGGAAGCGGTGTCCGCGTCGCTGCAGGAGCACGGCGTGCCGAGGGCCGCGATCAAGATGGAGCTTTTCGCGACCAGCCTGCCGAAAGGGCCGCGTCCGGCGCATTCGCATCCGGTCAAGGGGACGGAGGAATGCGAAGTCACGGTGATCCAGGACGGCCGCGTGCGCCAGTTCACGATGCCGAAGAACCGCGACTCGGTGCTCGACGCCGGCCTCGCGCAGGGCATCGAGATGCCGTACTCGTGCAAGGGCGGCGTGTGCTCGACCTGCCGCTGCAAGGTCATCGATGGCGAGGTCGACCACGACACCAACTTCGCGCTCGAGGACTACGAGGTCGCGCGCGGCTTCCGCCTGTCGTGCCAGAGCTATCCCGTCACGGACAAGCTGGTCATCGACTTCGATCAGGAAACCTGACGAACAGGACTGCAGCACTCCCGGCAACGGCCCGCAGAGGCCGCTCCGGCACGATCCCAATACCCTACAGAGAGAATCGAAATGACCCACCCGATGTTTGATCGCCATCAGGCGATGCTCGATCGCGCCGTCCAGGCGGTCACCGAGCGCGGCTACTGGAGCCCGTTCTCCGAAATGCCGAGCCCGAAAGTGTATGGTGAAACTGCGATGGCCGACGGCCGCACCGCGTTCGACGCCTATTGCGGCACCGACTTCGAGCTCGACCAGCCCGGTTGCACCGGCACCGCGGGCGCCGAGCGCTCGCCCTACGGGGTGCCGATGAACATCCGTTATCCGCGCTGCAGCGGCGAAGCGCTGATCGAAGCCTCGCAGGCATCGCGTGCGTCGCTGCAGGCCCTCGGCGCGGAAGGCCGCGTCGGTGCGCTGCTCGAAGCGCTCGTGCGCCTGAACCGGCGCAGCTTCGAGATCGCCCACGCGGTGATGTTCACGACCGGCCAGGGCTGGATGATGGCCTTCCAGGCGGGCGCCGCGCATGCGCAGGACCGCGCGCTGGAAGCCGTCGCCTATGCGTGGCGCGAGATGTCGGCGATTCCCGCGGAAGCCGTCTGGGAAAAGCCGCAGGGCAAGAACCCGGCGCTGGTGATGAAGAAGCGCTACGAGATCGTCGGCCGCGGCGTCGCACTCGTCATCGGCTGCGGCACGTTCCCGACGTGGAACACCTATCCGGGCCTTTTCGCCGCGCTCGCGACCGGCAACCCGGTGATCGTCAAGCCGCACCGCAACGCGATCCTGCCCGCGGCGATCACCGTGCGCGTGCTGCGGGAAGTGCTCGCCGAGGCCGGCGCGGATCCCAACGCGGTGCTGCTCGCCGTCGATGACTCGCGCGAACTGACGCGCTTCCTCGCGACGCACAAGGCAGTGAAGTCGATCGACTTCACCGGCAGCAACAGCTTCGGCAACTGGCTGATCGAGAACTGCCGCCAGGCGCAGGTGTATGCCGAGCTCGCCGGCGTCAACAACGTCGTCATCGAATCGACCGACGACTACAAGGGCATGCTGCGCAACCTCGCCTTCACGCTGTCGCTGTATTCGGGCCAGATGTGCACGACGACGCAGGCGATCCTCGTGCCGGCCGGCGGTATCGACACCGACCAGGGCCACAAGAGCTTCGACGACGTCGCGGCGGACCTCGGCCGGTCGATCGACAAGCTGCTCGCTGATCCGGCCGTCGCTGCGGCGGTGCTCGGCTGCATCCAGTCGTTCGACACGCTCGGCCGCCTCGACGAGGCGGCGAGCTGGGGCGAAGTGGTGCTCGCGTCGAAGCCGGTCGCGCACCCCGAATTCCCCGAAGCGACGGTCCGCACGCCCGTGCTGCTGAAGTGCGACGCGGCCGACGAGGCCGCCTACATGGAAGAGCGCTTCGGCCCGATCGCCTTCGTCGTGCGCACCGCCGACGCCGCGGCGGCGCTTGCGCTGTCGGAGCGCATCACGACCGAACATGGCGCGCTGACCGTGGGCGCATACAGCAGCAAGCCGGAATTCGTGCAGCAGGTCGTCGCGGCGACGCAGCGCGCGGGCGTCGCGCTGTCGCTGAATCTGACGGGCGCGGTCTATGTGAACCAGTCGGCGGCGTACTCGGACTACCACGGCACCGGCGCCAATCCGTCGGCCAACGCGAGCTATTCGGACAGCGCCTTCGTCGCGAACCGCTTCCGCGTCATCCAGCATCGCTTCCCCGCGTAAGCGACAACAAAACCACGACATACCCAGCAGACAGGACGGCGAAGCGGACCCGGACAGGAAGATCCGCCGCCGTTCCAACCCCACAGAGAGAGGAGTACTGGAATGAACGCACGCATGGAACATGGCATCGGGTTCGACCCGATCGAGACGGCCAGCCGCGACGAACTGCGCGCGCTGCAGCTCGAGCGCCTGAAGAAGACGGTGCAGCACGCCTACGACAACGTTCCGCACTACCGCCGCAGCTTCGAGGCGGCTGGCGTCCATCCGTCGGATCTGAAGACGCTGGAAGACCTGTCCAGATTCCCCTTCACGGTGAAGCAGGACTTCCGCGACAACTACCCGTTCGGTCTCTTCGCGGTGCCGCGTGAAGAAGTCGTCCGCGTGCATGCTTCGAGCGGCACGACCGGCAAGCCGACCGTCGTCGGCTACACGCAGAACGACATCGACAACTGGGCGAACCTCGTCGCGCGTTCGATTTACGCCGCGGGCGGGCGCAAAGGCGACGTCGTGCATATCTCGTACGGCTACGGCCTCTTCACCGGCGGCATGGGCGCGCACTACGGCGCCGAGCGGCTCGGCTGCACGGTGGTGCCGATGTCCGGCGGCCAGACCGAGCGCCAGGTCCAGCTGATCCAGGACTTCAAGCCGAAGATCATCATGGTGACCCCGTCCTACATGCTCAACATCCTCGAGCAGTTCGTGCGCCAGGGGCTCGACCCGGCCGAGTCGTCGCTGAAGATCGGCATCTTCGGTGCCGAACCCTGGACCGAGGCGATGCGCCACGAGATCGAGGCGCGCGCCGGCATCGACGCGGTCGACATCTACGGCCTGTCCGAAGTGATGGGCCCGGGTGTCGCGAGCGAGTGCATCGAGAGCAAGGACGGCCCGGTGATCTGGGAAGACCACTTCTATCCCGAAGTCATCGACCCCGAGACCGGCGAAGTGCTGCCGGACGGCGAGGAAGGCGAGCTCGTCTTCACGTCGCTGTCGAAGGAAGCGCTGCCCGTGATCCGCTACCGCACGCGCGACCTTACGCGGCTCCTGCCGCCGACTTCGCGCTCCATGCGCCGCATCGGCAAGATCACCGGCCGCTCGGACGACATGCTGATCATTCGCGGCGTGAACGTGTTCCCGAGCCAGATCGAGGAGCTGATCCTCAAGCAGAAGGAGCTCTCGCCGCACTACCAGATCGAGCTCACGCGCGACGGCCACATGGACAAGATGGAAGTCGTCGTCGAGCTCTCGACCGAAGCGGCCGACCTCGGCCCGCTGCGCCAGCAGGAGATCGCGAAAGTGCTGCAGCACAACATCAAGTCCTACATCGGCATCAGCACGAAGACGACGATGGCGCAGCCCGGCTCGCTCTTCCGCTCGGTCGGCAAGGCCAAGCGCCTGATCGACAAGCGCAACGTCGCGGCCTGAGGAGGGGAGACGATGAACAACGCCTATATCTGCGACGCGATCCGCACCCCGTTCGGCCGCTACGGCGGCACGCTGTCGGCGGTGCGCGCCGACGACCTCGCGGCGTTGCCGATCCGCGCGCTCGTCGAGCGCAACCCTGGGGTCGACTGGGCCGCGGTCGATGACGTGATCTACGGCTGCGCGAACCAGGCCGGCGAAGACAACCGCAACGTCGCGCGCATGGCGGCGCTGCTCGCGGGGCTGCCGCAGGACGTCCCCGGCACGACGCTGAACCGCCTGTGCGGTTCCAGCCTCGATGCGGTCGGCATGGCCGCGCGGGCGATCAAGGCCGGCGAAGCGGACCTGATGATCGCCGGCGGCGTCGAGAGCATGAGCCGCGCCCCGTTCGTGATGGGCAAGGCCGACACGGCGTTTTCGCGCAGCGCGAAGATCGAGGACACCACGATCGGCTGGCGCTTCGTGAATCCCGTGATGAAGGCGAAGTACGGCATCGACTCGATGCCCGAGACCGCGGAGAACGTCGCGCAGGAATTCGGCATCAGCCGCGCCGACCAGGATGCGCTCGCGCTGCGCTCGCAGCAGCGCTGGGCGGCCGCCAACGAGGCGGGCTTCTTCGCGAGCGAGATCGTGCCGGTGGCGATCCCGCAGAAGAAGGGCGAGCCGAAGCTCTTCACGACGGACGAGCATCCGCGCACCGATACGACGCTGGAGACGCTCGCGAAGCTGAAGGGCGTCGTGCGCCCGGACGGCACGGTCACGGCCGGTAACGCCTCGGGCGTGAATGACGGCGCGTGCGCGGTGCTGCTCGCGTCCGAAGCCGCCGTCGATCGCTACCGCCTCAAGCCGCGCGCGCGCGTCGTCGCGATGGCGGCGGCAGGCCTCGCGCCGCGCATCATGGGTTTCGGCCCGTCGCCCGCGTCGAAGAAGGTGCTCGCGAAAGCGGGTCTGACGCTCGCCGACATGGACGTCATCGAGCTCAACGAGGCGTTCGCCGCGCAGGCGCTCGCGGTCACCCGCGATCTCGGCCTGCCGGACGATGCCGCGCACGTGAACCCGAACGGCGGCGCGATCGCGATGGGGCATCCGCTCGGCGCTTCGGGCGCCCGACTGGTGACGACGGCGCTCAACCAGCTCGAACGCACCGGCGGCCGCTACGCGCTGTGCACGATGTGCATCGGCGTGGGGCAGGGCATCGCACTCATCATCGAACGGGTCTGACGCCCGGCGACATAAGAAAGATACCGAAGGAGACTCCCCAATGAAGAAGCGCACTTTCATCCAGTTCACCCTCGCCGCGGCGGCCTGCGCCGCCCTCGGCACCGCCGTCGCCGCCGACCCGATCCGCATCGGCGCGGTGCTGTCGGTCACCGGCCCGGCCGCCTACCTCGGCGATCCCGAGCTGAAGACGCTGCAGATGTACGTCGAGGCGCTGAACAAGAACGGTGGCGTGCTCGGTCGTCCGCTCGAACTCGTGCATTACGACGACGGCAGCGAGTCGGGCAAGGCCAACGGCTTCACCAAGCGCCTGATCGAGAACGACAAGGTCGACCTGATCATCGGCGGCACGACCAGTGGTGCGACGATGGCGATGGCGCCGCTGGTCGAACGCGCGCAGGTCCCGTTCATCTCGCTCGCCGGCGCGGTCGTCATCGTCGAGCCGGCGAAGAAGTGGGTGTTCAAGACCCCGCACACCGACCGCATGGCCGCCGAGCGCGTCTTCGACGACATGAAGAAGGCGGGCCTAACGAAGGTTGCGTTGCTGTCCGAGAACAGTGGCTTCGGCCAGTCCGGGCGCAAGGAAGCGCAGGCCGTCGCCGGGAAGTACGGCATCACGCTCGTCGCGGACGAGACCTACGGTCCCAAGGACACGGACATGACGGCCCAGCTCACCAAGATCAAGGGTGTGCCGGGGGTGCAGGCCGTCTTCGTGTTCGGCCTCGGCCAGGGGCCCGCGGTCGTGACGAAGAACTTCGCGCAGCTGGGCATCAAGCTGCCGCTGTATCAGTCGCACGGGGTGGCCTCGGACGAGTACATCCGGCTCGCCGGTGCCGCGGCCGAAGGTGTGCGCCTGCCGTCGCCCGCATTGCCGGTCGCTGCGAAGCTGCCCGCGACCGATCCGCAGAAGAAGGTGGTCAGCGATTACGCCAAGCTATTTGCCGAGCGCTGGAAGGCGGAACCCTCGACCTTCGGCGGCTATGCCTACGACGGCCTGATGCTCGCGACCGACGCGATGCGTCGTGCGGGCTCGACCGACAAGGGGAAGGTGCGTGACGCGCTCGAAGCGACGACGAATTTCGTCGCGACGAGCGGGGCTTTCAACATGTCCGCATCGGACCACATGGGACTGAGCCTCTCGGCTTTCCGCATGCTGGAAATACGCAACGGTGACTGGACGCTGCTGAACTAAGCCCAGCCCTCCTGTGCTCGACACGCTCGCCCGGGTTTCCCCGGGCAGCGTAGCTCCGTTCGTCCCGAAATCCGAAGGAGGCATTCCGTGCTGTCCGAACTTCTGCAGTTCCTCTTTTCCGGCCTCACCGTCGGCGCGATGTACGCGCTGGCCGCGGTCGGCTTTTCCCTGATCTACAGCGCCTCCGGCGTGATCAACTTCGCGCAGGGCGAGTTCATCATGCTTGGTGGCATGTCTGCGGCGCTGCTCGTGCAGGCGGGCGTCCCGCTGCCGCTGGCGATCTCGCTCGCGGTGCTCGTCGCGACGGTGGCCGGCCTCATCGTCGAGAAGCTCGCGATCGAGCCGGCCGGCAACTCCGAAGTCGTCACGCTCGTCATCATCACGATCGGCGCGTCGCTGACGCTGCGCGGCCTCGTGGAAGTGTTCCTCGGCAAGGGCAACCATGCGCTGCCGGCGTTCTCCGGCGAGGAGCCGATCGCGATCCTCGGTGCGACGCTGATGCCGCAGAGCCTGTGGGTCATGGGCGTGACGCTCGTCGTGGTCGTCGCTCTCGCGCTCTTCTTCGGCCGCACCGCGCTCGGCAAGGCCGTGCTCGCGACCTCGTGCAACAAGCTCGCGGCGCAGTTGGTCGGCGTCAACACCCGCTTCATCCTGCTGCTCGCGTTCGGCCTGTCGGCGGCGCTCGGTGCCGTGGGCGGCATCCTCGTCGCGCCGATGACCTACACCAGCTACGACGTGGGCATCATGATAGGCCTCAAGGGCTTCGTCGCGGCGGCGCTCGGCGGGCTCGGCAGCGGAATCGGCGCGATCGTCGGCGGCCTGTTGCTGGGCGTCGTCGAGGCGATGACCGCCGGCTACATCTCGTCCGCCTACAAGGACGCGATGCCTTTCGTGCTGATCCTTCTCATCCTCTTCTTCCTGCCGCAGGGCCTGTTCGGGAAGAAGACCACCGACCGGGTATGACGATGAAACCGACCACACGCGGATTCCTGTTCCTCGCGTTCGTGCTGGCGGTGCTGCCGCTGGCGCTGCCGAACGCCTACTACTACGACCTCGCGATCCGTATCGCGATCAACGCCAGCATCGCCGTTGGCCTCAACCTGCTGATAGGCTACACCGGCCAGATCAGCCTCGGCCACGCCGGCTTCTTCGGCATCGGCGCCTATGCGTCGGCGATCATGACGAGCCGCTACGGCTGGCCGTCGGCGGTCGCGCTGATCCTCGGGGCGGTGGCGACCGCAGTCCTCGCGTTCGCGGTCGCGCGTCCGATCCTGAAGCTCAAAGGGCATTACCTGGCGATGGCGACGCTCGGGCTCGGCATCATCCTGTCGATGGTGATCGTCAACGAGACCGACTTTACCGGCGGCCCGGACGGCATGCCGGTCGATGCGTTCACCGTGTTCGGCGTGCAGATCGTCGGCGAGCAGACCTGGTATGCAGTCGTCGCGGTGATGCTGCTGCTCGTCACGCGCGCCGCGCTGAACCTCATCGACGCGCCGGCGGGCCGTGCGCTGCAGGCGATCCATGGCTCCGAGATCGCGGCGCGTGTCGCGGGCGTCGATACCACTTCGTTCAAGGTGCGCGTCTTCGTCCTCTCGGCTGTCGTCGCGAGCGTGATGGGCAGCGTCACGGCCCACTACGTCGGCTTCCTGACGCCGGGCGTCGCCGGCTTCTTCCATTCGATCGAGCTCGTCACGATGGTCGTGCTCGGCGGCATGGCGTCGGTGTTCGGCTCGATCCTCGGCGCGGTCGTGCTGACGCTGCTGCCGCAGCTGCTGTCGGCGTTCGAGGGCTGGGAGACGGTGGTCTTCGGCCTGATCCTGATGCTGACGATGATCTTCCTGCCGCGCGGCATCGTCCCGACGCTGCGCCTGAAGTTCGCCGGGAGGGCCGCGTGATGCTCGAAGTGCGCAACCTCTCGAAGACTTTCGGCGGCGTGAAGGCGGTGCAGGACGTGTCCTTCACCGTGCGCGGCGGAACAATCCACGCCGTGATCGGCCCCAACGGCGCCGGCAAGACGACGCTTTTCAACCTCATCACGGGCATCTACACGCCGACCAGCGGGGAAATCCTGTTCGACGACGCACCTGCGGGGGGCGAGAGCCCCGACCGCCTCGCGCGCCGCGGCATGAGCCGGACCTTCCAGAACCTGCAGGTGTGCATGAACATGAGCGCGATCGAGAACGTCATGGTCGGCGCCCACCTGCGGCTGGGCTCCAGCCTGCTCGCCGGCCTGTTCCGGCTGCCCGGGCTGGCGAAGGCCGACGCCGAATGCCGCGACGAGGCCGCGCGCCTGATGGAGTTCGTCGGCGTCGGCCAGTATCGCGACACCCACGCCAGCCAGATGTCCTACGGCGCGCTGAAGCGCCTCGAGATCGCGCGCGCGCTCGCGGCGAAACCGAAGCTGCTGCTGCTCGACGAACCGGCCGCAGGCCTCAACCACACCGAGACCGCCGAGATCGAGGCGCTGATCCGCAAGGTCGCGGATTCTGGCGTCACGGTCGTCCTCGTCGAGCACGACATGAAGCTCGTCATGAACCTGTCCGACCACATCCTCGTGCTCGACTACGGCCGCAAGCTCGCCGAAGGCACGGCCGCCGAGATCCGCGACAACCCCGACGTCATCGCCGCCTATCTCGGCGCATCGGCCTGAAGGAGCCCTCCATGGAAGTTCTTGAATCACGGATGCTGGCGATCGACGTCATCCAGGCGGAGCACCGCGGGATGTGGCGCGTCGCGACGGCCCTCGACGCGCTGGGCGAAGCCATTGCCGCCGACCGCGACGCGCGGGCCGCCGCCGCGACGACGGTCGAGCTGCTGGAATACCTGGACGTGTACATCGACCGCATCCACCACCGCAAGGAAGACGAGTTCCTGTTCCCGGCCCTGCGGCGCAGGGATCCGGCTGCGGCGGAAGCCATCGCCCGGCTCGAAGCAGAGCACCGCGACGGCCCGGCCCACCGCGACCGCGTCCATGCACTGGCGGTGACGTTCCGCGAGGGCCGACGCGGCGACCAGCAGGTCTTCCTCGACGCCTTGCGCGAGTTCGCCGAGCACCTGCGCCAGCACATGCGCTTCGAGGAAACGACGGTCATTCCCTCCGCACGCCACGCGCTGACGCCCGAGGACTGGGAGCGCATCGACGAAGCCTTCGCGGCCGACGAAGATCCGCTGTTCGGCAGCCGCGCCCGTGGTGAGCTCGACATGCTCAAGGCCCGCATCATCGCGCTCGCGCCCGAGCCCGTCGGTCTCGGCGGCCGGCGCGAGACGCCGTCCTTCCTCGCCCCCGCCCAGCCGGTGCGCGAAACCGTCCTCGAGATCCGCGGCTTGACCTCGCACTACGGCCGCATCCAGGCGTTGCACGGCATCGACCTCGACGTGAAGCAAGGCCAGCTCGTCGCGCTGGTGGGTGCGAACGGCGCCGGCAAGACGACGCTGCTGCGCACGATCTCCGGCGTGCAGCCCGCTTCTAGCGGGGCGGTGCGCTTCCGGGCGAGGACATCACGCGTCTCGCCCCGGAAAAACGCGTGCGCGCCGGCATCTGCCAGGTGCCCGAAGGGCGGCAGGTGTTCGGCCCGATGAGCATCGAGGACAACCTGCGCCTGGGTGCCTACGTCCGCCATGATCGCGAGATCGAGCAGGACCTCGAGCGCATGTACGGCATCTTCCCGATCCTGAAGGAGAAGCGCGCGCTGCCCGCGGGGACGCTCTCCGGCGGGCAGCAGCAGATGCTCGCGATGGCGCGCGCGTTGATGGGACGGCCGAAGCTGCTGCTGCTCGACGAGCCTTCGATGGGCCTTCGCGCCCCTGCTCGTCGAGGAGATCTTCCGCGTCATCCGGCGCCTCAAGGCCGAAGGCATCACGATCTTCCTCGTCGAGCAGAACGCGCACGCCGCATTGGCGATCGCCGACATCGGCTACGTCGTCGAGACCGGCCACACGATTCTCAGCGGCCGGGCCCCGAGCTGCTGCACGACGAACAGGTGAAGAAGGCTTATCTGGGCATGTGATGCCCGTCACGAATAAATTGGGAGAAATACCGTGTCCGACCTCCACGATTCAAAGGACAAGCTTGGTGAACCGCTGGTACTCGCCGAGCGCCGGGGCCGCGTCGGCTTGCTCACGCTGAACCGCCCCGACCACCTAAACGCGCTGAGCGATGCCCTCATCGACCTGCTCGGCGACGAGCTCGAGGCGATGGACGCCGACGAGTCGATCGGCGCGATCGTCATCGTCGGTGCGGGCAAGGCCTTCGCGGCCGGGGCCGACATCGACGCGATGGCGGACTGGAGCTACATGGACGTCTACAAGACGAACTACGTGTCGCGGAACTGGGACCGGCTCGCTCGCGTCCGCAAACCGGTCATCGCGGCGGTTCGCGGCTTCGCGCTCGGGGGCGGATGCGAGCTGGCGATGACCTGCGACATGATCATCGCCGCTGAAGACGCTCGATTCGGCCAGCCCGAAATCCGCCTCGGCGTGCTGCCGGGCGCGGGCGGCACGCAACGGCTGCCGCGCGCGGTCGGCAAGGCGAAGGCGATGGACATGTGCCTGACCGCCCGGATGATGGATGCGCAGGAAGCCGAGCGTGTCGGACTCGTGTCGCGCATCGTCCCCGCCGAGCGCCTGCTCGACGAAGCGCTCGAAGCCGCCGCGCGGATCGCTGCCTTTTCCCTCCCGGTCGCGATGATGATCAAAGAGTCGGTGAACCGCGCCTTCGAATCGGGCCTGTCGGAAGGCCTGCTATTCGAGCGACGGAGTTTCCACGCGACCTTCGGGCTGCAGGACCAAAAGGAAGGCATGGCGGCCTTCGTCGCCAAACGCAGCGCGATCTACACCCATCGCTGAGCCGAATGCCACTGTTCGTGCGCCTCGTCGACGGTGTCGCCCTCGACGCGGCGCGGGAAGCGAAGACTGCGTCCCGCCTGCGGACCGACTGCAGCCCGCACCAGTGCCGGACGCGATCCACAGCGTCCACGCCGTTCCGTACACATTGACCGGCAAGAAGATGGAGATTCCGGTCCGGAAGATCGTGATGGGCGTGCCTCCGAAAAGGCGGCCAGTTGCGATGCGATGATGAACCCGGCTTCGCTCGACTGGTACATCGGGTTTGCGGGAGAACGCGCCCGCGCGGCAGACCTTGCGGGAAACGAACGCACCGTCTGATCGAGCTTCTTGCTTCCGCCGAGCTACGCCAATCGGCGTAACTTCTGGCGTAGGTTTAGGGTTTCAGGACTTACGAGCCATCAACGGGACGGAAACACCCTGCCAAGAGGAGTACCAGCGGATGAAGAAGAACCTCGAATGACGATCCAGGAGCAGTTGTTTCCCGCCACGGGCATGCCGGACAGGGACTGGTGGCATGCCCTGTGGCCCGACCCTGATGGTGTCGTCAAGGCCGTGCGCATCGAGCAAGGGATGACGGTCGTCGATCTGGGCTGCGGCGACGGTTATTTTACGGCTGCCATCGCCCGGCAGGTGGGTTCGGGGCACGTCATCGGTTTCGACCTCGATCCGGTCATGCTGAAGCAGGCGCAAGCGGCGTGCGAGGGGATGGCGAATTGCGACTGGCTGCTGGGGGACGCCATGGCGCTGAGCTGTCTGCTGGATGCGCCCGCAGACTATGTGCTGATCGCCAACACCTTCCACGGCGCGCCGGACAAGACGGCACTGGCCCGCGAAGTCGCTGCGGCCTTGAAGCCCAACGGCCGCTTCGTCATCGTCAATTGGCATTCCCTGCCGCGCGAACAAACGACCGTCCTCGGCCAGCCGCGAGGCCCCAAGACAGAAATGCGCATGTCGCCGGAACAAACCCGCACGGTGGTCGAGCCGGCCGGCTTCAAGCTGGAAACGCTGGTCGAGCTGCCGCCCTACCACTACGGGGCAGTTTTCATCCGCACCCACCGGGAAAGGTGAGCAGTGAGTCCCATTGTCCTGGAGTCCGTGTTGACGTGCCCACACTGTGGATTCGCCCGGCAGGAAACCATGCCGACCGACGCCTGCCAGTTCTTCTACGAGTGCCGAAACTGCAAGGCGCTGCTGCGCCCCAACCCCGGCGACTGTTGCGTGTTCTGTTCCTTCGGCTCGGTGAAATGCCCGCCGATTCAGGCGCAGCTGGCCTGAAAAGGCTGGACGACAGCTTGCAAATCGATCTGGACATTGGTGGTGGAATTTCAGCGCTTCTTGGCTTGGCCGGCTGCTCCCGCTCACACGGGGCCATTAAGAATCTATCCGTAAATTATATTGACGCTGAGCGGCACCTTGCGAAAGGCGATGATGGCAGCGGCCAGATGATTGAGGGCGAGGAAGCTGCGTTCGAGTTTCTCGTAGCGCACGAGCAGTTTGCGAAAGCGGTTGAACCAGCTGTGGCAGACCTCGACCACCCAGCGCCTGGCCTTCTTTTTCGGATTGCGACGTTTCATGGCGGCTTCCTTGCGGCGATTGACCACATGAGGGATATAGCCGTGCGCCTCGATGGTTTGACGGTTCCCCGCACTGCGATATCCAGCATCGGCACACAGGTGCTTGTGTCGCCGCCGCGGCGGGTTCTTGCGCTTGATCATGATGGCGCTGAGCACCTCTACGAGCCGCTTGCCATCATTGACGTTGGCCCCGGTCACGATGAGCGACAACGGGACGCCACGGCCGTCGACGAGCAGATGACGTTTGCTCCCCTTTTTTCCCCCGATCCGTCGGGTTGGGCCCCACGGCTTCTTGTGCCAGAGGCGCTTTCATCATCGCCCCATCCACGCTTTGCCAGCGCCAGGCAATGCCTTCCATCTCGTCGTACTCGGCCAGCCCAGCCTGCCACAGCGCTTCGAACAGCCCCGCCTTCTCCCATTGGAGAAAGCGCTTGTGCACCGCGCTGGCGCTGCCGAATCGCTCCTTGGGCAAGGCCTTCCATTGGCAGCCCGTGCGCAGCACATACACAATGGCTTCGAACACCAGTCGTGGCGGCTTGGGCGGGCGCCCAGCCCCCGGTTTGCGCACGTACCGCTTGCCCGGAGAGGGCGCGCGTTGCGGAATCAGTGGCTCCACACGCTCCCAGAACGCATCGGTCACCTCCCACGATTGAACTCGCCCGGTCATACCCTCTCCCCAACAACGCGGCAACTGCGGCTTCAGGGAGAGTATATCTATTTACGGATAAGTTCTAAGGAGACGCTGATTTATTCGGACACCGTGGACCCGTGCTGCCGATGCGTTTGAGATAATTCTTTCAGCCCACGCCCCCGAGACTGAGCATGCAATCGAGCTTTTCCGACCTTGAGTACGCTGCGAAGAAGAAGCTGACGCGGCGCGATCGGTTCCTGGCCGAGATCGAGGCGGTAACGCCTTGGTCGGCGTTGGTGGCCGAACTCGAACCGCACTATCCGAAGGGAGAAGGCCGCGGTCGTCCGCCGATCGGGCTCGAGCGAATGCTGCGGATGTACGTGGCGCAGCAGTGCTTCGGGCTGTCGGACGAAGGGATCGAGGACGCTGTCTACGACAGCCAGTCGATCCGCCGTTTCATCGGCATCGATCTGGCGCGCGAGTCCGCTCCGGATGCGACGACGCTGCTCAAGTTCCGGCGCCTGCTCGAGACGCACGGGTTGACGCGCAAGATCTTCGAGACGATCAACGCCCACCTTGCACAGAAAGGCTTGATGATGCGTGAAGGCACCATCGTCGATGCCACGCTGATCGCCGCGCCGCCCTCGACGAAGAATCGCGAGCAAGCCCGCGACCCGGAGATGCATCAAGCCAAGAAAGGCAAGCAGTGGCACTTCGGCATGAAGGCGCACATCGGTGTCGATGCCGATTCCGGTCTGGTCCATACCCTGGTCGGCACCGCGGCCAACGTCGCGGATGTCACCCAGGCGCATGCGCTGCTGCACGGCGACGAGACCGATGTGCTCGGCGACGCGGGCTATCAGGGCGTGCACAAGCGCGATGAGAACAAGGGCCTCTCGATCGACTGGCACGTGGCGATGCGCCCGGGCAAGCGCAAGGCGCTGGGCACGAGCCGTCTCGACCGGCTGCTCGAGCAGTATGAACATGCCAAGGCGCGCATCCGGGCAAAGGTCGAGCATCCTTTCCATGTCGTGAAGAACCTGTTTCGTCACCGCAAGACGCGTTACCGCGGGTTGGCGAAGAACACCGCGCAGTTGTTCTCGCTCTTCGGGCTCGCCAATCTGGTCCTGGCGCGTCGGCGATTGCTCGTGCCCGACGCCCGCAGTGCGTCCTGAATGATGAAAATCGAAGAACGCACATTGAACCCGCCCCGGAAAGCTCTCCGCGCGAGCAATTCCGCGAACGATCCGATCAAATTCTCGGAGCAAACGTTGCCACGGCCGATCATCGACGACGGGTTCGTCATTTGTTCAGCGTCTCCCTAGGTACACCGCGGCAGAAGATCGCGCCCAGTCGACTCGAACAGCCGGCCGAAACTTGGGCTCGCCCCGCTATGGCCGACCAAACGCGCGGCCGCCCAAGCACCGGCCATGGCACTGGAAATAACCGGGATGCCGAGCTCGCACTCAAGAGGAACCGTGACCCCCAGGGTCTGGAGCCCACCACAGGACAGCAGCAGGGCGTCGACCGGTTGAGCCGTTCCCGCCCGCACCCCGATCTCCATTAACCGCCCGGCGCCAACGCTGGGCACGTCCTCGACACGCTCGATATCGAGCGAGTCCAGCACCGCCACCTCGAAACCAGCAAAGCGCAGGAAGTCGGCAAGCCTTTGGTTGACCGCCTCCACATAGGCGGTGGCAACGGCGATGCGGCTGGCGCCGACCGCGCGCAGCGCCTCGACAATCGCGTTGCTCATGGTGGTTGCCGGACGCCCCCCAGCGGCTTCCATGATGTGCACCAACTCGTCATTGAAGGTCGGTCCCCTATAGAAACTGAGCGAGGTGCCCATCATGATTACGGCGTCGGCGCCATCCGCCACCAGGCGGCGGGCAAGTTCGCCGGTCCTGTCGATAACGGCCTCATATCCCTCCGGCGTCATCTTCTCAAGCCCGAGGCCGGCCGAGAGAAAGCGCACCTCCCGGCCATAAAGAACGGGCGGTTCAGGAGGTATGGCACCGCTTGCGGGCGGCACGATTAGTCCCACGGTGGGCAAATGCCTCATGACTGGTCCCCTATTTAGCCTTTTCCCCGACCACGCGCCGACGGACGCGCGGCAAATTCGCAGCGGCCGGCCCCAGAATGCGAAGCACATCATTCACTCATCGCGAATTCGCGGTGTCGGAGAAGACCGGTATGGGCGACGGCCGGTACGACCCGACACGGGTGTTCGACACAGCTCGTCAGCTGGCGGGCGAGGTGATTGCCTTAGATATGCGTGAAATCTCCTGGCAGCAGGGCACCCTCATCAACACAGTACTGTTCGCTGCGATGGTCGGTTCGGACTGCCTGCCATTTCCATGCGAGGCGTGCGACGGTGCAATCTAGCGATCGGGCAAGGGGGTCGAGACCAGTCTGCGTGGTTTCGACGCGGGCGCGCCCGCGCAGGCATGACAGCGACAGCGCGGGCCGATAGTCAGGCGCGCATTGCGGCCGACCTGGCTCCGGTGAGCGATTTGCCGCGGGCGGTAGGCGGCGTGGCTGCGGAAGGCTACGCGCAGGTGCGCGACTACCAGGATGGGGCATATGCGTCACGTTGCTTGCAGCGGCTGCGCTCAGACTGTCTCAAGGCAGGCGATGCAGATGAAGTCGGTACCGAAGTCGCGCGTCACCTTGCTGTGGATGACATACGAGGATGTCGTTCGTGTTGCTGAACTGAAAACTCGTCGTTCGCGGATCGATCAGATGCGTGCTGAAGTAGGTGCACGGCTGGTCGAGCCGGTATATGTCACGGAGTTTCTGAAGCCGCGCTGGAGGAAATTCGGGCGGTGCTGCCAGCAGGCCTTGGGCAGTGGATCGAGCCGATGTTGAAGAGCGCGCGACTTGTCAATGGCATGGGCTTGCGATTGCGATTGCGATTGCGATTGCGGACAGACACTGTGTCCGGTTTCGCACTCTTAGCCCTGCTGCGCTGCTTGAAACCCTTACGGCCGCCAAGCCTGCGCTTTGCCCAGGAGCAACAGGTAATGGAGCGCTGGCTGGCGGCTGTAGAGCGAGACGCAGAGCGTAGTCCATCGTTGGCGCTGGAACTCGCACGCTGCGGCCGATTGATCAAAGGCTATGGGACACTGCCGAGCGTGGCCATCGCAGCATGCGCTTGATCCTCGAACTGCTGGAGCAGAATGGGGGCGACCCCGAAAGGCTGTCCGAGCGGGTGACCGCTGCCCATGTCGCCGCACTCGCGGACTCGGAACGTCGCGACGTTGCCCTTGCGCTGGATAGGCCCGTACCACAACCGCGGGCGGTGCCGGTACGGATCGTCCGCGGTAATATGGCCGAGGGCTTCGTTCCCATGCAATCTGTTTTACGTCAAAATGTTTTATATAAACCTATAACTATTCACCAAAGTGAGGAGACAAGACATGAACAAGCACACTTTCGTCTACGGTTTCGCTATGACTCTCGGCTTGGCTGCCGCATTGCCGGCGGTCGCCGCGGACAAGCAGGTGGAGCTGCGTTTGGCACACTGGCTGCCGGCGCAGCATGCGCTCGTGAAAACCGGCTTTGCGCCTTGGGCAAAATCCGTGGAAGCCGCGTCGGGTGGCAGCATCAAGGTGATGTCCTTCCCCGCCCAGCAACTCGGCAAGGCGGCGGACCACTACGACATGGCGCGCGACGGCATCGCCGACATGAGCTGGGTCAGCCCCGGCTACCAGGCGGGCCGCTTCCCGATCTTCGCAGCAAGCGAACTACCCTTCCAGGCGAGCACGCCGGGTGCGGGGTCCGCTGCGCTCGACGCCTGGTATCGCAAATACGCGGCCAAGGAGATGGCCGACGTCAAGCTCTGTTTCGCCCACATGCACATTGGTACGCTGCATTCCAAGGCCCCGATCACCGACCCAAACCAGATCCGCGGCATGAAGATCCGTCCGGCCAACGGCACGGTGGCGCAGATGGTGACCCTGCTCGGCGGCAGCAACGTGCAGGTGTCGGCGCCGGAGTCGCGCGACGCGCTCGACAAAGGGGTGGCCGACGCCATCACCTTCCCGTGGAATTCGCTGATCACCTTCAACGTGCACAAGGCGGCCAAATTCCACACCGACATGCGGCTTGAATCGCCCCGGGTTTCGCGGAGGCCGTTTTGTGTGAGTCAGGCGGCGACCGCCTGCTCGCCAAGGCTGCGGTAATAGTTTGCCTCGGCTTCGGCTGGGGGAATGTACCCGATCGGCTCAAGTAACCGGTGATGGTTGAACCACGAGACCCATTCGAGGGTGGCCAGCTCGACCGCTTCGACGCTTTTCCAGGGCCCACGCCGGTGAATGACTTCTGCCTTGTAGAGCCCGTTGATGGTTTCGGCGAGCGCGTTGTCGTAGCTGTCGCCCCGGCTGCCGACCGACGGCTCGATGCCCGCTTCTGCCAGTCGCTCGCTGTATCGGATCGAGACGTACTGCGAGCCGCGATCGCTATGATGAATCAAAGCATTACGTTCGGGTTGGCGCGCCCACAGGGACTGTTCCAGCGCATCGAGGACGAACTCCGTGCGCATGGACCGGCTGACGCGCCAACCTACGATGTAGCGGGCGAAGACGTCGATGACGAAGGCGACGTACACGAAACCCTGCCAGGTCGAGACATAGGTGAAGTCGGAAACCCAGAGCTGGTTCGGGCGCTGCGCGGCGAACTGACGATTGACGCGATCGAGCGGACAAGGAGCAGCAGGATCCGGCCGGGTAGTCCGCATGACCTTGCCGCGCATGGCGCCGCGCAGCCCTTTGACACGCATCAACCGCTCAACCGTGCAGCGGGCGACCTCAAGGCCTTCGCGCCGCAACTGCCGCCATACCTTGCGCGCTCCATACACCTGCAGATTCGCCTGCCAGATCCGCTCGATGTGGTCCTCCAGCATCGCGTCGCGACGGGCCCGCGCACAGCGCAAAGCCGGATCGCGCCGGCGCGCCACGGCACGTCGATAAGCCGACGGGGCGACCTGCAGCACCTTGCAGATCGGCTCGACCCCGAAGTGCTCGCGGTGCGTGTCGATGAAACCGTTCATCACTTGTTGCGGCGGTCGAGCTCCGCCTGCGCGAAATACGCGCTGGCCAGGCGCAGGATCTCGTTGGCCTTCTTCAGCTCGCGGACCTCGCGCTCGAGTTCCCTGATGCGTTGCTGCTCGGCGTTCGTGAGCCCCTCGCGCTGGCCGGTGTCGCGCTCATGCTGGCGAACCCACCGGCGCAGTGTCTCCGCCGTGCAGCCAATCTTTGCCGCGATCGAGACGATCGCCGCCCACTGGGATTCGTACTGACCCTTGGCCTCACACACCATACGCACGGCGCGCTCGGTGACCTCGGGGGAGAACTTCGCTGTCTTTTTCATGGGCTCCATCTTCTCAAGAGTTGGAGCCTCCGCAAAACCCGGGGCGATTCAGCTTTACAACGCTTCCTTCGTGTGGGTGATGAACAAGGGCTGGTACGACCAGCTCTCGACCGCGCAGCGCCAGGTGATCGACGACCACTGCAACAACGAGTGGGCGGCCAAGGTCGGCACCGCCTGGGGCGACGAGGAGGATTCCGGCGCGGCCAAGCTTGCCGAGATGGGCGGGGGCCAGACCATCGTCAAGCTCACGCCGGACCAACTGGACAAATGGAAGAAGGCAGTGACGCCGGTGTACGACATGTGGGCCAAGGCGATGCCTGCTGGAAGCGCTGATCCGGTCGAAGTGCTCGACGAATATCGGCGGGAGTTGACCGCTCGCAACGCCGCATACTGAGCGGAGGACACCATGAAAACGCTGCTCGCGGCGACTGAAACGGTGGCCGCGGTCTTCCTGCTGCTGATCGCGCTACTCACCACCACCAACGTGCTCAGCCGGGAACTGCTGGGCGTGACGATCCCCGACTGGTTCGACGGTTCCCAGCTGTTGCTGGGCGTCGCGCTGTTCTGGGGGATGGCGATCGCCAGCTACCGCGGCGGGCACATCTGTGTCGATATCCTCTGGGAGCACCTGGGGCCCCCTAACCGACGCCGGCTGGACATTCTCGCCGCTGCGGTCTGCGCGGCGTTCCTGCTGCCGCTGGCATGGATGGTATGGGTCAAGGTCGGCGGCGTTGGTACGCAGTCGACCTCGGACCTGCGTCTTCCGCTGCTGGGCCCCTATGCGATCGCCGCCGCTGGCATAAGTTGCGGCGCCTTGCTGGCCTGTGCACGTCTTATCGAATTGCTGATGAATCACGTTCGAGGCGAGGAGGAACAGCATGGATCGTGATCTCGTCGCCCTCGGGGGCTTCGTTCTGATGTTCGTGCTGATGGTGCTGCGCATCCCCGTCGGCATTGCGATGGGCGTGGTCGGCGTACTCGGCTTTGGCGTCCTGTCTGGCGTGGGGCCGGCACTCAACCTGCTCGCCAACGTGCCGCTGTCCGTCGTGACGGACTACAACCTGTCGGTGATTCCGATGTTCATCCTGATGGGCGCATTTGCGTCAAGTTCGGGCATGAGCCAGGAACTGTTTCATTCTGGCCGAGGCTGTGTAAAAACGGTTCAACCTGCGCTGCCCGGCGTCCGCGTCGGCAGGACTCTTGGCAATTCAAGTCATTCGCTGGCGGCGAGGCGGCGTTATTGAGGACGTAATAGACCTGCTTCAGGCCCGCATCGCTGCCATCAGTGCCTCGTTTCCCATCAGATTCATTACTCGCTTCAGGTTGTACGCCAGAACGTGCAAACTCATCTCCGTTCGGACGCGTTCGAGGCCCTTGGTCAGAAAGTGGGTCGCGCCCATCCACGCCTTGAGGGTGCCGAAGGGGTGTTCGACCGTCCGACGTCGGATACGCATACTGTCCGGCGCTTTATCGAGCCGCGCCTGCATGACCTCCAGCTCTTCCTCATGCACCCAGCGGCTCACACGCCGATAGTCACTCGGGGTGCATTGGTGCTTGAGGGCACATCGCGGGCAGGATGAGCTCCAGTAGCGATTCATCGTCAGCCTCGCCTCGACTCGCGCAAAGCGCCAGATCAGGCGCTCGCCGGCTGGACAGACGTACTCGTCGTTGTCACGGTCGTACACGAAGTCTGCCCGGTCGAACCGCCCCTCGGCTTTCGCGTTGGAAGTCGTGCTTTTCGGAACGAGCGGCACGACGCCGGCTTTGTGGCAGGCGAGGATTTCCTCGCTCTTGAAATAGCCCCGATCGGCGATTGCCGTGAGGTACTCCACTCGCATCGCCTTGCGGGCCTGCTTGCCCATCTTGCTCAGTTGATCTCGGTCCAGCCCGTCGTTGGTTACCTCGTGGGCGACGATCAGGTGGTTCTTGGTCTCGACGGCCGTCTGCACGTTGTAGCCGACGATGCCCGTGCCCCGCGTCTTCATCGAGCGGGCGTCGGGATCCGTGAGGGAAACCTGCTTGTCGGGCGCGTTCTCGAGCTGCACGCCGATCGCTTCGAGTTCCTTCATTCGCGCCTTCAGCGTCGTAATCTTGTCCTGCAGTCGCTCCTTCTTCGCCTGGGCCACAGCCGGCTCTTGCCGGTCAGCGCTGTCCATCTCGACCAGGTAGCGCTCGATGCTCGATTCGATCTCTTCCATGCGCCGTTGCAGCTTGGCGCTGGTGAAGTTGCGATCGCGGTTATTGACTGCCTTGAATTTGCTGCCGTCGATCGCGACCACCGCTTCGGCGAACAGTCCCAGTTCGCGGCACAGCACGACGAACTGGCGACAGACGCCACGGATGCCCTTCGGATTGTCCTTGCGGAAGTTGGCGATGGTCTTGAAGTCGGGCGTCAGGCGTCCGATGAGCCACATCAACTCCAGGTTGCGCTGAGCTTCGCGCTCCAGGCGCCGACTCGACTGGATCCGGTTCAGGTAGCCGTAGATGTAGAGTTTGAGGAGCGCGGCCGGATGGTAGGCGGGGCGTCCGGTGGCCGCTGGATCGACGCCAGCGAAGCCCAGCTTGCGCAGATCAAGCTCATCGACGAAGACGTCGATCACCCGTACCGGATTTGTCTCGGCGACAAAGTCATCCAGACTCTCGGGTAGTAATGCGCTCTGTGTCCGGCACTGTCCTTCGATGAATCGTTTCATGGCACCCGATCACCCTGACAACAATGCCAATATCATGCCATAAGAGGCGTTTTTACACAGCCTCGGCCGAATGTGGTTCGGACACCGCCGCGGCGGCTTGGCGTACGCGTCCATTGCCGCTTGCGGCGGGTTCGCGGCGATCAACGGCTCGTCGGTGGCGACCGCCGCGACGATGACTCAGGTTGCTTTGCCGGAGATGCGCAAGGCGGGTTATGCACCAAGCTTCGCTGCAGGACTCATCGCTGCCGGGGGCACATTGGGCATCATGATTCCGCCTTCGGTCATCTTCGTACTGTATGGGATCATGACCGACACCGACATTACGCAGCTCTTCGCGGCCGGGGTCGTGCCAGGTTTGCTGGGCGTCCTCTTCTACTTCCTTCTGGTGCAGTACCTCGGGTGGCGCAGTCCGGCCAGCATGCCGGTCGGTAAGCGTCATGGCTGGGGCGAGCGCGTGCGTACTTCAGTCGGCCTGTGGCCCGTGATTCTGCTCTTCGTGTTGGTGCTCGGCGGCGTCTACGCTGGCTACTTCACGGTGCAGGAAGGGGCGGGCGTGGGCGCGATGGGCACGTTGGCAATCGGGCTGGCGCGGCGGCGCCTCGGCTGGAGGACGATTCGGCAGTCCCTGATTGATTCGCTACGCATCTCGTCGTCGATCATGTTCATCGTCGTCGGCGCCTTCCTCTTCGGCTATTTCCTCACCATTACGCAGTTCACCCAGAATGCGGTCGAGTTCCTGGTCAATCTGCCGATTGGTGCCTACGGGGTACTGGCGGTGGTGCTGGTCGGCTACTTCCTGCTCGGCGCGGTGATGGACGAACTGGCGATGGTCCTGCTGACGGTCCCCATCGTGTTTCCGGCGATGATCGAGCTGGGCTTCGATCCGGTGTGGTTCGGCGTGATCACGGTGATGGCGGTGACCTTCGGGATGATCATGCCACCGGTCGGAATCAACGTCTTCGTCATCAATTCAATTGCACGCGACATTCCGCTGGGCAAGGTCTATTCCGGTGTAATGCCGTTCGTGGCGGTTGATGTGGCCAGGCTGGCCATCCTGTGTGCGTTCCCGGTGCTGTCGCTGTGGCTGCCGCATTTGATTGCATGATGAGCACCGCCGGATCCGTCCGGCGGATCATCCATCGATTCGGGAAAGCAGATGAAGCTGAATGTTGAAAATCACCGTCGCGCAGCTCGGCGGGCGCTGCCCCGTTTCGCCTTTGATTACGTGGATGGCGCGGCTGAGCGCAACGACTGCCTGCGCCGCAATGCCGACGATCTGTCCCGTCTTGCGCTGCTGCCACGAGTTCTGCGCGACACGGCAACACTCGATACGCGCATCGAAGTCTTCGGCGAGATCTGGCGCCGGCCTTTCGGCATCGCGCCGATGGGGTTTAACGGGCTCACCCGCCCGGGCGGCGACTGCATGCTCGCGCGTGCGGCGGCTGATGCGGGCGTTCCTTTCGTGCTCTCGACCGCATCGAATGAGCGATTGGAGAAGGTTGCCGAGCCGCAGCGCGCGTTGAACTGGATGCAGCTCTATGTCATGCGCGAACGCAGCATCGCCGAGCAGATGGTACGCAGGGCTAAGGCGAGCGGTTATGGCGCCCTGGTGCTCACGGTTGATGTGCCGGTCAGCGGGTACCGCGAGCGCGACGTGCGCAACGGTTTCCAGCTGCCGTTCCGACCGACTCCGGCCACGCTCGCGGACTTGGCCATGCACCCGCGGTGGTTGTGGCGCTTCTTGCGCAGCGGCATGCCGGCTTTCGTCAATCTCGCCGAGCGCGAAGGCGAAGATTCGCTGGCGCTGCAGGCGGCGCTCCTGAGCCGCGAGATGGACCGCAGCCTGTCGTGGGACTGTCTCGGCTGGCTGCGCCGGCTGTGGGACGGCCCGCTGGTGCTGAAGGGCATCTTGCATCCCGAGGATGCGCGTGAAGCGGTCGCACGCGGCATCGACGGACTGATCGTCTCCAACCATGGCGGCCGACAGCTCGACGGAGCAGCATCGACAATTGGCGCCGTGACACGGGTGCTCGATGCGGTGGAAGGACGCATTCCGGTTTTCGTCGACAGCGGTTTTCGCAGCGGCCTCGATGTCGCGAAGGCCCTCGCGATGGGGGCACGAGCCGTCTTTCTCGGACGCCCATTGTTGTATGGATTGGCCAATGATGGCGAAGCGGGCGCAAGCACCATACTGGGACTGATCGGCACGGAGCTTGAGCGGGCGATGATTCTGTCGGGTGCAAGCCGAGTTGAGGGGCTGGATCGGGGGTGCCTGGTTCGGGTTGATGACTATTGGTGTAACGCGGGATTGTCGCGTCCGAACCGTGCAAAGGAGAAATGATGGTGGAACTTGCGTCACTTCAAGGAGCGGCCTGAGTGGAGCGAGTCGTCGCGCGCACTGTGAATGTGCCGTTGGAATACCCCGTGCGCACGAGCGTCGGCGGCGTTGCCACTTCGCCCCTGTACTGATCGATCTGCACTTGGACAACGGGATCGTCGGACATGCATATGTCTTCACCTACACCCCCCTCGCACTCGAAAGCACGCAGAATCTGGTGCAGTCGCTCGGCGACGAACTCGTCGGTCAGACACTCGCCCCTGTGGAGTTCGAGACCCTATTCGCGCGCCGCCTGCGGCTACTCGGCCGCACTGGCCTCGTCACGATCGCCTGCGCCGGCTTGGACATGGCAACCTGGGACGCGCTCGCCAAGTTGCATGACTTGCCGTTGGCCGCATTGCTCGACGGACGTGTGAAGCCGGTCCCTGCCTACGACAGTCATAACATGGATGGCGAGGAAATTGGTCTTCTGCGTGCCGGTCGTGCCATGGAGGCGGGATTGCGGGCGATCAAGATGAAGATCGGCTACCGCGACCTTGCCGAGGATTGCCACATCGTGGAGCTGATCCAGCGCCAGATCGGCGACGACATCGCGTTGATGGTGGATTGCAACCAGTCGCTGTCCGTGCCCGAAGTGATGCACCGCATCCGTACGTTGCAGCCTTATGGGCTCGCCTGGGTGGAAGAGCCAACACTGCAGGAGGACTACGCTGGCCACGCACGGATTCGCGCTACAGGGGGCATGCCCATACAAATGGGCGAGAACTGGTGCGGAGTGGGAGAAATGCAGTGGGCGCTCGATGCCAATGCGTGTGACCTAGTCATGCCGGACGTGATGAAGATCGGCGAAATGGCTGGTCGGCTGAAGGCGGCGACGCTGGCTGAACTGCGAGGCCTACCGATGTCGAGCCACATCTTCCAGGAGATCAGTGCGCACCTGCTGGCGGTGACGCCAACAGCACACTGGCTGGAGCGGATGGGCCTTGCCGACCGCATCCTGCGGGACCCTTGCAATTCGAGAATGAGTCCGCCGTTGTGTCCGACGCCCCTGGTACCGGAGTGTCTTGGAAGGAGTCGGAGGTGGCGCGTGACCTCGCGTAACGAAGTGTGCCTACGGGCCGCGTGTTCCGGATTCTGTTGCGCACGCCTGCGGGTCGTTTTTGGGCGCCCTGTAGCCGCCAACCAAGGGACGTCGATTCTTTGTTTGTGTGAGCGTCGCGGTTCACCCGCGGCTCGGCGCCCCTCAGCCGTGTTCGGTAATTATGCCGCCAGGCCGTCGCGCGCGTGCCTTAGAGCGCGTACGGTCAGGGATGGCCGCGCTTTGTCGCGCCGATCGGCAGCCGCTATTTGATGATCCGCGGGGATATGAGTGGCTCGACCCGATTCGTCTGCTAGGCGGTGACGATCTCAGTGAGAACGAGCTGGCGGTGGTGGACAAACCGGCGCAGCGTGAGGATCTCGCCAAGCATATACAACCATCCGCGAGTCGATCCATACGGCCAGCTCGGGCCCGCTATGCGGCATACTGTCATCGCGGATAAAGTCGGTATAGGTATAGCTATACTTATACAACCAGTCAAAGATTTTTAGCGGCTAAAATTAAGAACACGCAGATAAGAGGCCGGAAGCCCTTGTACAACTACATTTTCTTCACGAACATGCTGCGCGTCCTTGACGAACTGCACATGACTAAGCAGGAGCTGGCGGATAAGTCGGGCGTTTCCATCTCTTTCCTCTCCGATATCACCACCGGCAAGGGCAACCCTTCATTGAAGGTGATGGAGGACATTGCCAAGGCGTTGCAAACGCCACTTCCGCTAATGTTGGAATCGACAGACTTGGACCCGGCCTCCTTGGAAGCCTTGGCTGGTGAAAAGGTAGCCAGCAGTCTCCCACCCGGCTATGTGCGGGTAGCGGTGGTACTACCGGAGCATCAAGCGTTCATCGTGAAAAAGTGGGCCGAAACGGCCCGGAAGAAGCTTACGAAGGCGTAACGCCAGAAAGGCAAGGCAACACGAAAGTCTGAAAGCCGCATTTTAGCGGCTAAAGCGCGCCGGGGGCCCGATCCTGGAACCCCACGTCCACAGCAAATCCCACAGAAACACGTGGTGGCACCCCCCGGGTGCTTTGTCGGATTCTTCCCTCATTTTGCCCTAATCATGTCGCGTAACCGACAGAAACGATTTCGTCAAATCGTTTCAATTCGTTTCCCTTTCGACATAAATATATTTCGATATATCGTTCAGTGCTAGGATCCAGAGAAATGACATCCTAGGCAGGCGGAAACGATGACCGAGCACAAGGAAGCGATCAGCATAAAGGAACGTGCGAAGCGCAAGCTCGAACGAGACATGGGGCCGGAGTTCCTTGCCGCGCTGAGCGACCCCAAGACCGTCGAAATCATGCTCAATGCCGACGGCAAACTGTGGCAGGAAAAATTGGGTGAGCCGATGCACTGCATCGGCTCAATGCGCGTTGCGCAGGCGCAGGCGATCATCGAGACCATCGCCGGCTACCACGGCAAGGAAGTCACGCGCCAGAAGCCGATCCTCGAAGGCGAATTGCCCTTGGACGGCTCACGCTTCGCTGGCCAGATCCCTCCAGTAGTGCCCGCCCCGATCTTTGCCATTCGTAAGAAGGCCGTCGCCATCTTCACCCTCGAGCAGTACGTCGAAAGCGGCGTGATGACCGCTGGGCAGCGCGACGTGCTGATTGAGGCAGTCCGCGCGCATCGCAACGTCCTCGTGATCGGCGGGACCGGCAGCGGCAAGACCACGTTGGTGAACGCCCTCATCAACCAAATGGTGATCAATGACCCGACCGAGCGGGTTTTCATCATCGAGGACACCGGAGAAATTCAGTGCGCCGCCGAGAACTACGTCCAGTACCACACCAGCCTCGACGTGAGCATGACGGCGCTGCTCAAAACCACCCTGCGTATGCGTCCCGACCGAATCCTGGTCGGAGAGGTACGCGGTCCCGAAGCCCTTGATCTCTTGATGGCCTGGAACACCGGTCATGAAGGAGGTGCCGCCACCCTTCACGCCAACAATGCGAAAGCCGGCCTTGATCGGCTCGCAATGCTCATCAGCATGCATTCCGACTCTCCCAAGCCCATCGAACCGCTCATCGGCCAAGCGGTTCATGTGGTCGTCCACATCGCCCGATCCGAAGGCGGCCGCCGCGTCCAGGAAATTATCGAGGTATCGGGTTTCGACCACGGCCGCTACATCACCAAAGCGCTTTAAAGGAGTAACCCCCATGCAAGTCGCAGTGCCCTCGTTCCGCCTCGATCGCAACGCCGTCTTCTATCTCGGTCTGCTCGCTCTTCTGGCCTTCTTCCTGCTGGCGCCGCATTCGGCCTTCGCCTCTGAAGGAACGGGCGGTTCGCTCCCGTATGAGAGTTGGCTGACCAACCTCCGCAACTCCGTCACCGGTCCGGTCGCGTTCACACTGGCCCTCATCGGCATCGTCGTTGCCGGCGGCATCCTGATCTTCGGCGGAGAACTCAACGGCTTCTTCCGCACCTTGATCTTCATCGTCCTGGTCATGGCCCTGCTGGTCGGGGCGCAAAACATGATGAGCACCTTCTTCGGGCGTGGCGCGGAAATCGCGGCTGCGTCCGATGACACGATCCAGCACGCCAAGCTGGCCGCCTCGGTGGTCCTCAACAAGCAGGCTGGATAAACATGGCCCTGCGCACCATTCCCATTCGCCGGGCCGGTAACCGAGAAAACCTGTTCATGGGCGGGGATCGTGAGCTCGTGATGTTCTCGGGGCTGCTGGCCGGGGCACTGATTTTCAGCGCGCAAGAAATCAGGGCAACGGTGTTCGGGATTGCCTTGTGGTTCGGGGCGCTCTTCGTTCTCCGCCTCATGGCGAAGGGCGATCCGAAGATGCGCCACGTCTACCTGCGGCACCGCCGCTACAAGGCGTATTACCCCCCGCGCTCGACGCCCTTCCGGGAAAACACGACAAGCCAAGGGAAGCAATACAAATGATTGAGACAATTGCAATCACCATTGCTGGCCTCGGGACCGTCTTGTTGCTCATCCTGGTTGCCCGCATTCGCTGGGTCGATGCCGAATTGCAGCTCAAGAAGCATCGTTCCAAAGACGCGGGCTTGGCCGACTTGCTCAACTACGCCGCCGTGGTCGATGACGGCGTGATCGTGGGCAAGAACGGCTCCTTTATGGCTGCGTGGTTGTATCGGGGAGATGACAACGCCAGCAGCACCGATGAGCAGCGCGAAATGGTGTCCTTCCGGATCAACCAGGCTCTGGCCGGCCTCGGTTCCGGTTGGATGGTGCATGTGGACGCCGTGCGTCGGCCGGCGCCTAACTATTCGGCAAAGGGGATCTCGCATTTCCCGGATGCCGTATCGGCCGCGATAGACAAGGAGCGGCGCCGGCTGTTCGAGGGCCTGGGCACGATGTACGAGGGGTACTTCGTACTGACGCTGACCTGGTTCCCGCCGCTCCTCGCGCAACGCAAGTTCGTGGAACTGATGTTTGACGATGAGGCCTTCGCTCCCGATCACAAGACGCGGACGATGGGGCTCATCGAGCAGTTCAAGCGCGAAATCACGGCCATCGAAAACCGCCTGTCTTCGGCCGTCAAACTGATGCGGATGCGCGGCCAGAAGGTGGTCAACGAAGACGGCTCCACCGTCACCCATGATGACTTCCTGAGCTGGTTGCAGTTTTGCATCACCGGGCGGCATCACCCGGTCCTGCTGCCCAGCAATCCGATGTACCTGGATGCCGTGATCGGCGGACAAGAGCTGTGGGGCGGGGTGGTGCCCAGGATCGGTCGCAACTTCGTCCAGGTTGTCGCCATCGAGGGCTTTCCCCTGGAGTCCACCCCCGGCGTCTTGACCGCCTTGGGCGAGCTGCCGTGCGAATACCGTTGGTCGAGCCGGTTCATCTTCATGGACCAGCACGAGGCCGTGAAGCACCTGGACAAGTTCCGTAAGAAGTGGCGACAGAAGGTACGCGGGTTCTTCGATCAGGTCTTCAACACCAATACCGGCCCGGTCGATCAGGACGCCCTGTCGATGGTGGGCGACGCCGAAGCGGCGATTGCCGAAGTGAATAGCGGTCTGGTCGCGGTCGGCTATTTCACAGGCGTTGTGATCCTGATGGACGAGGATCGAGACAAGCTCGAGGAATCGGCCCGGCTGGTCGAGAAGTCCATCAATCGCCTAGGCTTCGCAGCGCGCATCGAGACCATCAACACGCTCGATGCCTTTCTCGGCAGCCTTCCCGGTCACGGCGTCGAGAACGTGCGCCGGCCCCTCATCAACACGATGAACCTGGCGGATCTGCTCCCGACCTCATCCATTTGGACCGGCCACGCCGACGCGCCGTGCCCGCTCTATCCGCCCCTGTCGCCGGCCCTGATGCATTGCGTTACTCATGGGGCTACACCGTTCCGCCTCAACCTGCATGTGCGCGACATCGGCCACACATTCATGTTCGGCCCGACCGGCGCCGGCAAGTCCACGCACTTGGCGCTGATCGCCGCGCAGCTCCGGCGCTACGCCGGCATGACCCTCTACGCCTTCGACAAAGGCATGTCCTTGTACCCGCTGACCAAGGCGGTCGGCGGGCTGCACTTCTCAGTGGCGGCCGACGATGAACGCCTGGCCTTCTGCCCGCTCCAGTTCCTCGACACCAAGGGCGATCGTGCCTGGGCGATGGAGTGGATCGACACCATCTTGGCATTGAACGGGGTCGAAACAACGCCGGCCCAGCGCAACGAAGTTGGCCACGCGATCATGAGCATGCATCGTAGCGGCGCCCGCACGCTCTCGGAGCTCTCGGTGACGATCCAGGATGAAGCGATCCGCGAGGCGATCAGGCAGTACACGGTGGACGGCACGATGGGCCACCTGCTGGACGCCGAAGAGGATGGCTTGTCCCTCGCCGACTTCACCACCTTTGAAATCGAGGAACTGATGGACCTCGGCGAGAAGTACGCGCTCCCGGTCCTGCTGTACCTGTTCCGCCGCATCGAGCGCAGCCTGAAAGGCCAGCCGGCCGTCATCATCCTGGATGAAGCGTGGTTGATGCTCGGTCACCCCGCATTCCGCGCCAAGATCCGGGAATGGCTCAAGGTGCTGCGTAAAGCCAACTGCCTCGTGCTGATGGCGACACAGAGCCTTTCCGACGTGGCCAACAGCGGCATCCTCGACGTGATCGTGGAATCTACCGCGACCAAGATCTTCCTGCCCAACATCTATGCCCGCGACCAGGACACGGCGGCTCTGTACCGCCGCATGGGCCTCAACACGCGTCAGATCGAAATCCTGGCGACCGCCATTCCGAAACAACAGTACTACTACGTTTCCGAGCATGGCCGCCGCCTCTATGACCTCGCCCTGGGGCCGTTCGCCCTGGCCTTCGTCGGTTCCTCCGACAAGGAATCGGTTGCCCGCATCAAGAGCCTTGAAGCCAAGTTCGGCGATCAATGGGTGCATGAGTGGCTGGCGGGGAAGGGCCTGAACCTCAATGACTACCTGGAGGCCGCATGAGCATCGCTGACACGATGAAGGGCTTGATCTTCAAGAAGACCGAGCTGAACGGCGATCCCCTCGATCCCCGCAACTCCGGCGCCCCGATGGTCGGCGGCCGCCGCGAGGGGAAGGTCGAGAACCCCTATTTGGCCGCTCGCCGCACTTGGAACGATCACGTCGGGTCGATCGTATCCCAGCGCCAGACTTGGCAGGTCATCGGCATCCTGTCGCTGCTCATCGCCCTGGCCGCCGTCGGCGGCGTGATCCACCTCGGGAGCCAGTCGAAGTTCATCCCCTATGTAGTGGAAGTCGACAAGCTCGGCCAGATGGTGGCCGCCGGCCCGGTCACCGCAGCCGCCAAAGCCGATCCACGCGTCGTTCACGCGTCGGTGGCTGAGTTCATTGGAGACGCCAGGATCGTGACGCCCGACGTGGCCTTGCAGCGCAAGGCCGTGTTCCGAGTGTACGCGAAGCTCTCTCCGAACGATCCCGCGACCGCAAAGATGAACGAGTGGCTGAACGGCCACCCCGAGGCCAGCCCTTTCAAGCGGGCGGAAAAGGAAATGGTCAACGTCGAAATCAAGACCGTCCTCCAGCAGTCGCCCGACACCTGGCAAGTGGATTGGGTGGAAACCAGCCGCGACCGACAAGGCATCGTGAAGGGCCAGCCCGTCACGATGCGCGCCCTGGTCACGGTGTACACGGCCGAAGTCTCCAGCCAAACAACAGACGAGCAGTTGCGGAACAACCCCATGAGCGTATTCGTCCGCGACTTTTCTTGGTCACGCATTCTCTGATTTAGGGGTTATCCAAGATGAAAAAGCATCTTTCGGCGGTGATCCTGGGCGTCGCGCTGACCGCACCCGTCGTGGGGGCGCCGGGCGATGACTTGGCCGACAAGTATTTCTCCGGGAAGAACCCAAATTTGACCGCACAAGAGCGGGAGGCGTTGAGGATCGCCAAGAAGTGGGGAGCGAGTTCGGCGACCGGCATCAAGCCGGTGGCCGGCGCTAACGGCGCCGTGCGCTTCATCTACGGCGCGCAGCAACCCAGCGTCGTGTGCGCGGTACTCCAGGTCTGCGACGTAGCTTTGCAGCCCGGCGAACTGGTGAACTCGATCCACCTGGGCGATACCGCCCGCTGGACGGTGGAGCCAGCGATCACGGGCAGCGGCGCCGCCGAAACCCAGCACCTCATCATCAAGCCGATGGATGTCGGCCTGGAAACCAGCCTGATCGCGACTACGAACCGGCGCACCTATCACCTCAAGCTGCGCTCGCATCGCACCGAGTACATGCCGCAAGTGGCCTTCACCTACCCCGAGGACGCCCTGGCCAAGTGGGATGCGATCCGCACCCGCGATGTGCGCGAGCGCGAAGAGCAAACGATGCCGCAGACCGGCGAATACCTCGGCAATTTGTCGTTCGACTATGACGTGTCGGGCGCCACACGCTGGAAGCCGGTGCGCGTTTACAACGATGGCCGCAAGACCATCATCGAAATGCCATCCACGATGGAGCAGACCGAGGCGCCGACCCTGCTGGTCGTGCGCAAGGATGGCGAGCTCTTCACCGACGACGAAACCGTGCTGGTCAATTACCGCGTCCAGGGCGACCGCTACATCGTGGACACGATCTTCGACAAGGCGGTCCTGATTGCCGGCGTCGGTAGTAGCCAAGATCGCGTAACCATCACCAGGACCGGGAAATGACCATGAAGAGACTTGCCCTTGTCGCGCTGGTTACATTCGCCTTGGGCGGATGCGCAACGACAGCCCCTTACGGCAACTTCGTCCAACCCCCGGTTACGGTCGATCAGCAGCAACTCGGCGGGGATGCCGCGAAGCAGCTCGCTGCGCTGTGGCCGCCGGCCAAGACACGCTTCGAACTGCAACAGCCCACGCCGGACGAGTTCGGCGCCGCACTGGTCAGCAATCTCCGAGCGGCTGGCTATGCGGTCCTGGAGTACGCTCCAGAGAGGACCCCCAGCGCCGGCAGGGCCGCGCCAGACCAAAAAATCGGCGAGCCGGATGCGGTCGCACCGCCGACCACAGCCGCGCTGCCGCTACGGTACGTCCTGGATCACGACGCCGGCAGCGGGCTTTATCGCCTCACGCTGCTGGTCGGCTCGCAGTCCATCACACGCCCCTACCTGGAACAGAACCGCACGCCGATTCCGGCCGGGTATTGGGCACGCAAGGAGTGATACTGATGAGCGAAACAGCCGATCAAATGGCACCGGAGGCCTCGCCCGGGCAAGTGTCGAAGAAGTCGGGCGTGCGTCGGGTCAACAATCTGCCCATGTACCTGCTGGGCGGGGTGATCGTCGCGTTTCTGGTGGTCATGATGCTGGTGGCAGCGGACCGCGCCGCCAAGCAGAACGCACCGGCAACCGGTGCCGCCGAGAAAGCCGGCAACACGTCGATGTTCGCCAAGGAGATTGCCGGCGAGCACACCGGCGGGATGATTCAGCCGGCGTCGCAACTGGTCCCGCCCGAGCTCGACGCGGCCCCTGCCGGCGAGCCGATATTGATCGCCCGACCCGAGAACCTGGACGTCCCGCCGAGCCCGCCGGTTGCGAGCGGCAGGCTACAGCAGCCCGAGCGCGACGACGAGGCCGACCGCATTCGTATGGCGAAGCTCCAACGGCTCGAGGAAGCGGCCAAGGCGCGAACCGGGGTGCAGATGGTGGCCCCGCGTAGCGCTGCCTCCGTGCCCGGGGGTGCAGCCGGCACGCCGCAATCGCGCGACGAAATGCTGGCACGGCTTGCCGCCGTGCGACAGCAGGCGGACGGCGCCCGCAGCGAAGATCCGAGTGCCGCGTATCGAGCGCGCCTGGCACAAATTCGCAACAACCTCAACACCGGGGCGACCAACCCGGCGGCGGGCGATGGCGGGGCGTCGCAACTGGTCCGGACTTCGACAGGTGGTCGCAACAATATCACTCAGTTCGGGAAAGCAGGGCAGGGTGATCGCTGGGCGATGGAGTCCCAGCCCGAGGCGCCACACACGCCGTTCGAGCTGCGGGCCGGGTTCGTCGTACCCGCCACACTCGTTTCCGGGATCAACTCAGATCTGCCGGGCCAGATCATGGCCCAAGTCGCGCAGCACGTTTACGACACTCCGACCGGGCGGCACCTGCTGATCCCGCAAGGGTCGCGCCTGGTCGGGACGTACTCCAGCGATGTTGCCCACGATCAGGCACGCGTGTTGGTGGCTTGGCAGCGCATTGTCTTCCCCGACGGAAAGGCGATGGATATCGGCGCCATGCCGGGCGCCGACAGCGCGGGTTATGCCGGCTTCAACGACCAGGTGAACAACCACTACTTCCGCACGTTCGCGTCGGCCTTCCTCATGTCGGCCGTAACGGCCGGCTTCACCTTGAGCCAGGACAACGGCAACAGCACCGGCGACTCGCAGCGCGCGAGCGATGCCTTGAGCGAAGCCCTCGGGCAACAGCTCGGCCAAGTCACGGCACAGATGATCGCCAAAAACCTGAACATCGCACCAACGCTGGAAATCCGCCCGGGCTACCGCTTTAACGTCATCGTCACCAAGGACATGACTTTTTCAAAGCCGTACCAATCGTTCGATTACTGACGCCAAGGAGAAGCCCCCATGAAGATGAAATTTTTAGCCGCTAAAGCCGCCCTGGTCGTTGCTCTGTCCGCAAGCCCGCTCGCAGCGCACGCCGGGATTCCGGTCATCGACGGCGCGAACCTCTCGCAAACCATCATGACGGCCATCGAAAGCGTTGCCCAGACGCTCAAGCAGATCGAGCAGTATCAAACGCAACTACAGCAGTACGAGAACCAGATTCAAAACACCATGGCACCAGCCGCCTATATTTGGGACCGCGCGCAATCGACCATCAGCGGCCTGATGACCGCCGTCGATACGCTGAACTACTACAAGACACAGCTCGGCAGCGTTGATGCCTACCTGGGTAAGTTCCAGGACGTGGCCTATTACCGCGGCTCGCCGTGCTTCTCCGGCGCCGGGTGCACCGACACAGAGCGGACGGCCATGAACGAGAACCGACGCCTGGCCTCCGAATCGCAGAAGAAGGCCAACGACGCGCTTTTCCGTGGCCTCGACAGGCAACAGGAAGCCCTTAAGGCCGACGCCCGCACACTGGAACAACTGCAATCCAGCGCCCAAGGCGCCAGCGGCCAGATGCAGGCGCTCGGCTATGCCAACCAGCTCGCCAGCCAGCAAGCCAATCAGCTCTTACAGATACGCGGGCTGTTGATCGCCCAGCAGAACGCGGTTGCGACCCGCATGCAGGCCGAGGCCGACCGGGAGGCACAGACTATCGCAGCGGATGAACAATTCCGTCGTGGCAGTTATCGGGCCAGTTCCGGGCAGACCTGGTAAGGGAGCATGGGCGGATGAATCGCAATTTGACCCTGACAGCGGCCGCCCTTATGGGGGCCCTCGTGACTGGCTGCGCGCCGGATGCCTCGGAAGAACCGAAGAAGGAGGAAATGCCGGTGGTTAACGATGAGAACTGCAAGCTGGAGAACATCAAGAAGATCCAGGACGAGAAGGTACGGCAGGCGTTTGCCGATGCCTGCGCTCGTCGTGGCGACTTCAAGTCCAGTTCCGGAAAGACCTATTGAGGGAATGATCATGAGACTGCCAGTCACCTTCAAAGCCCTTCCTCTGCTGTTGCCGCTGTGGCTGGCACTCTTTGCACTGGACGCCCATGCCGCCATCGACAACGCGGACGTGCTCGATAGCGTACTGACGCGCTACCAGACAGCCGCGAGCGGCTGGGCTGCCACCATCATCAATTCCGCGTCCTGGTTGTTCTGGCTGCTGGTCGTGATCTCGATGGTTTGGACGTTCGGCATGATGGCCTTGCGCAAGGCCGACATTGGCGAGTTCTTCGCGGAATTCGTCCGCTTCACGATCTTCACCGGCTTGTTCTGGTGGCTCTTGACCAACGGCCCGAACTTCGCCAAATCGATCATGGATAGCTTGCGGCAGATCGGCGGCAATGCAACTGGGCTGGGCATCGGCCTTTCCCCATCCGGGATCGTGGATGTGGGTTTTGAGATCTTCGACAAGGTAATTGACCAGTCGTCGCTGTGGTCGCCAGTGAATAGCGCCGTAGGGATCAGCATCGCCGCAGCCATCCTGGTGATCCTCGCTCTAGTCGGCGTCAACATGCTGCTCCTGCTCGTCTCCGGCTGGATTCTGGCGTATGCGGGAATCTTCTTCCTGGGCTTCGGCGGCTCCCGGTGGACCTCGGACATGGCGATCAACTACTACAAGACCGTCCTCGGCGTGGCGGCTCAACTGCTCGCGATGGTGCTGATCGTCGGCATCGGTAAAACCTTCCTCGATGACTACTACGGAAGGATGAGCGAAAGCATGACCATCAAGGAAATGGGGGTCATGTTGATTGTTTGCGTAATCCTGCTGTCGCTGGTCAACAAGCTCCCAAGCATCGTATCCGGAATCATCATCGGCGCCACTGTCGGACACGCCGGTATCGGCAACTTCGGAGCTGGCGCTGCGGTCGGCACCGCGGGCATGGCGGCGGCAGCAGCGGCGACGGGAGGCGCGATGTTGGCCGCAGGTGCCGCGAACGCGGCCGGTGGTGCACAAGCCGTGATGGCGGCCTTCTCCAAGGCCAGCGAGAACGTCCAATCCGGCGCTGACGCATTCACCAGCAGGTGGGCCGGTGGCGGCGGGAGAGGGGGCGGTGGTGGCGGCAAGAGTGAGGAAAGCACCGGCAGCACACCGTTCGCCCAAGCAGCTGGCTTCGCATCCTCCGTCAGCGTCCAGGCCCCACACGACAGCTCGGGAGCGAGGGCCGAGGGGCAGGGTGGGGACGCCAAGGGCAAAGAAGGGAAGTCCGATCAGGGGCAAGGCAAGGCTGGCGAATCCAAGGCCACGGCAGGAACGGGCGGCGCAGGAAAGGTAGAAGGAGGGCCGCAGCGAAGCTCCGGAGGCTTGAGGCCCTCGGCCGGGAAAGCGGGGCTGTTCGCCGTCGATGCAGCCGCAAACTTGGCGAAAGGCACGGCACAGGTAGCAAAGGAAAAGATGGCTGGCATCAGGGATGCCGCGATGGATCGCATCGCTGAAACCACGGGGGGCAAGATCGCTGCCGCCATCAAAGCCGGGAGTGCGAAAGATGAGGCAGGAAGCGCCATCGAATCGCTGCCGACGTTCGGGGAAACAATCTCGCGGGCGTCAGCGCCAGCGATGCCGACGTGGCGGCAGAAGTCGCTGCGTTTGCGAACCGAGGCAGCAAATTCGCATGAGCAAGGAGAATCGAAGAATGAAGAAGAACCTGTTTGGGATGGCCGCCGTGGTGGCCATCGGCGCAGGGGCGGGCTCGGTCAGTGCCCAAGACGCAGACGTGCTTTCCGGCGATATCCGCCTTGCCTGCGAGGTCATTCTGTGCCTCTCCACCGGGCAGCGGCCGAGCGAGTGCACCCCCTCCTTGGATCGCTATTTCGGTATCAGGAAAAAGAAACTGTCGGACACGCTCGAGGCGAGGCTCGGCTTCTTGAACAAGTGCCCGGTCGCCAACCAAACGCCGCAAATGTCGACCCTGGTACGAGCGATCTCGCGAAGCGCCGGCCGATGCGATGCGGCCTCGCTGAACAGCGCGCTGCAAATGTGGACCAGCGGCGACGGCGGCGAGATCTATATCGGCGACAGGATGCCCGACTACTGCGCGGCCTATGCAGCACACGCCTACACCGACTTCAGTCAGACCAAGCCCATGTATGTCGGGACGCCGGAGAACGGCGGATATTGGGTCGAAACGAAGGATTACGAACGTGCCCTGGCGGAATACAACGCCCGCCTGAAAGCGGAGCACCGGAACTATTGGTGGGGAGGGAGCTAATCGTGCTGCCGTTCGTTGCGGATCTACCCCCGCTGGAGCAAGAGCGCATCGTGTGCTCGATCTCGTCTGCCGTGAAGTATGAAGTGCCCGCCAACATCGTCTTGGCAGTCGCCGAGAAAGAGGGCGGCAAACCAGGCCAGTGGGTTCGCAACATGAACGGCACCCATGACGTAGGCCCGATGCAGTTCAATACCGCATACCTGCGCGAACTGGAGCAGTACGGTATCACGGCGAACGATGTAGCGGCCGCTGGCTGCTACTCGTTCGACCTGGCCGCCTGGCGGCTGCGGATGCACCTGCGCAACGACAAGGGAGACATCTGGACGCGAGCCGCGAACTACCATTCGCGCACACCGCAATTCAATGCGATCTATCGCGCCGACCTGATGAAGAAGGCGGCGAAATGGGCGGATTGGCTGGAAGCCCGGTTTGTCACCCTCGACGTAACCAAAGAGGGCGCAGCGCCCTCGACACCAATGATACAGGCGCCGGCCGCTGCGGCCGCGCTGGCGACTCCAGCCGTGCAACCGACCCCGCCACGATCCACGCGCACGGCTGCCTATGTGTCGCGCCAGATCACTTTCACCAGCGCGAACGAATGAAGCCGCTGCAACTCTCGGATTGGATCGCCGCAAGGCAAGTATCCGCGGCTCATCGACTGGGTCGAGGCGAACATCGGCGAGACGCTCAGCTTCTACCGCCTGCCCCGCGCCCATCACAAGCATTTGAAGAGCACGAATATGCTCGAGCGGGTCAATTCTGACTCGAGCAGGCGATCCGAGGGGGCCCACAGACAGCAGCTCGGCCGGAACGGCCATTGGCGACCGAAGCCGCTTACGACAGGAATGTGCAGGTCAGCGGTCATCGACAGGGAAATCGTCGCCAATGAGTGCTTGGAACTTCCGCAGATAACAGGACCGCGACCCGATGCGGTCCGTCGGCCCGCGCTGGCGCAAGACCGGAGCGACCGGCATGGGTAGATCGGCTGCATGGCTGCGGCGACGCGTGCGCCCCCGGTAGGAGGTATGCATACGCAGAAATGTGTATCCCATATACTTGGGTGCACCGACTCTACCGTGATCCATGCGATGGCAACGCGATATGAAGGCTCCATTCCGGAGCGGTTTCACCTGTGCGGCAGTATTGGCGGAAATGAGGTCCAGCAACTGCGTGTCGAGGCGATACGCGGTTGCTTGGAAGTTAAGGAAGAGGCCGACCCGAGAGGCCGCATCTTAGCCTATGACGTCATGATGCCAGACGGCGAACACATCCGTGTTCTTCCCAGTGGCGCGGACCCCGGCAACGTCGGGGGGGACATTCTGGTCACCACGAAGACCGGTTTTCCCAGCGGCGAGCGGGGATGGGATCTGGCGTCGAGTCGTGGGGCGCGCTGGCTGTCACCGTTGCCGCAGGCGCCCGAATCCACGGACGTCGCGGCTGCGCAGGCTCGTCGCGACCTGGTCCTGCGAAGCTGGCGGGACCAGTTCTTTTTCCGAGAGGAGGAAATCCTGGAGGACGACACCGTATCGCCTGGGCTGCGCGGGCCGCAGATGGGCGCACTGCACGCCGTCCTCGCGCACTGGAAGGTGTCTGACGCCACAGCCACCGTAGTCATGCCAACGGGCACCGGCAAGACTGAAACTATGCTGGCACTGTTGGTGGCGAGGCGGATCCCGCGATTGCTTGTCGTTGTGCCCTCTGATGCACTGCGCGTACAGGTGGGGCGAAAATTCCTAACCTTGGGTTGGCTGAAGGCATTCGGCGTCGTCGGTCAGGCGGCAAGCCTCCCCGTCGTAGGCATGCTCACGCGGATGCCCCAGTCCCGCGAAGACGCCGACCGAATCCTGATGCAATGCAACGTCCTTGTGACAACGATGGCGATCGCCAGCGGCATGAGTCGGCGCGACGATGCGCTCGCGCAATGGGCATCGCACGTGTTCATCGACGAGGCCCATCATGTCGCGGCCCAGACTTGGGATGCGTTCAAGGAGCGAATGGCTGCCGCGCACATCCTGCAGTTTACGGCGACACCATTCCGGCAGGACGGGAAACCCGTCGACGGCAAGATCATCTTCAACTATCCCCTCCGGCGGGCCCAGTCGGAGGGCTACTTTCGTGCCGTGTTGTTCAAGTCCGTCATAGAGTTCGATCCGCGGCAGGCTGACGCGGCGATCTGCGAAGCGGCCATCGCCGTCCTCAACAGAGACATGGCAGCCGGTCATGACCATCTGGTAATGGCGCGTGCCGCCTCGATTCGGCGCGCCGAACTGTTGCATGCGATCTACCAGCAGATGGCACCCGAGCATCGGCCCGTCCTGGTGCACAGCCGGCAAGGCGCGGCGGCCCGCCAGGCTGGTCTGGCGGCTTTGCAGACACGTGCCTCGAGAATTGTCGTGTGTGTCGACATGCTTGGCGAGGGCTTTGACTTGCCAGCCCTCAAGATCGCGGCCTTGCATGACATGCACAAGAGCCTAGCGATCACCCTGCAGTTCACTGGCCGCTTTACCCGCTCGGCGAAAGGTATTGGCGAAGCCACTGTCATTGCTAATATTGCCGACGCTAATGTCGAGCAAAGGTTGCAGGCCCTCTACGCGGAGGACTCGGACTGGAACGAATTGTTGCGCAGGCTCAGCGAAGGGGCGACGCAGCGCGAGGTGCGCAGATCGGATTTCATCGACGGATTCCGGGAGGCCAGTCCGGTTATCTCGCTGCAGAATATCTTCCCAAAAATGAGCGCCGTCGTCTTCAAGACTGATTGCGCAGACTGGAAACCGGATGCCATCGTAAGAAAGTTTCCCGCGGGGCGGCTGTATGCCGGTCCCTACATCAACAGAGAAGCGAACACGCTTATCGTCGTCGCGCGCGAACTCCTGCCAGTTCCATGGGGCGACATCCGTGACCTCAAGGAAACGTTCTGGCATCTGTACCTGCTGCACTGGGATCGAGAAAGCGGCCTGCTGTTCATCAATAGTTCCGACAACAGTTCCGTTCACGAGGACCTTGCGACGGTTGTGGCTGGTGATTCGGCGCGGCTGATCCGGGGCGAACCCATCTTTCGGGCGATGCACGGACTGAACCGCTTCGTGATCATGAGTCTGGGGCTGAGGCATCTGCTCAGCCGCAACATACAGTTCTCCATGCACAATGGCGCGGACGTGGCCCAGGCCCTCGTCACGGCAATGCGGGAAAACAAGGCAAAGTCGAATCTGTTTGGCAAGGGATTCGAGCACGGTGAACCGATCACGTTCGGGTGTTCCCAGAAGGGTCGTGTCTGGTCGTATCGGGTGGCCTACGACTTGTCCGAATGGGTCGAGTGGTGTCACGGCATTGGCGCCAAGCTCAATGACGAGAATATTTCGACCGTCGACGTGTTTCGCAACGTGGTGGTCCCGATCGAGGTCGAGGGCCGGCCGGAGACTGTTGCCATCGCCGTGGAGTGGCATCCGGATCTGCTCGCGCGACCGCAAGAGCGGGTGCTGATCCAAATTGGGCGACAGGAAGAGTCCCTCTACGACGTCGGACTGGCAATCACCTCTCACGATCCAGTCGGGCCACTGCGGTTTTCCGTGGTGGCCGATCACATCGGTGCCGTAGTGGAGTATGAGGTCAGGATCGTAGAACGGCGGGCGACCTTCGTCAGGGTGTCGGGCCCGGAGGCGAGCATTTCAGTCGGGCGCGGGGCGTCCCGGCCGCTTGCCGAGTGGTTCGCGGAGAATCCGCCGACCCTCTATTTCGCCGATGGCGCCATGATGGTTGGCAATGAACTTTACCCGCTTCCGCAAGCGCACCGACGTATGCCGTTTCCGCTGGAGCGCATCATCGAATGGGATTGGCAGGGGACCGACATCCGCATGGAATCGCAGCGCGAGGAACGTCGGCCAGCGTCGATTCAGCGCAAGGTTGTCCTGGGTCTGCTCGCAGAACCCGCGGCTACCCGTTTCGATGTCGTGTTCGACGATGACGGATCGGGAGAGATTGCCGATGTGGTTGCGCTGCGCGTGACAGAGAATGTGCTGCTCGTCCGCCTATATCACTGCAAGTATTCGAGCGAGGATGCGGCGGGTGCGCGTGTAAAGGATCTCTACGAGGTGTGCGGTCAGGCGCAGCGCAGCGTGAGCTGGAAGGGGATGGTCTGGAAAATGTTGGACCGAATGCGCCGGCGCGAGGTCGAGCGCAACCAGCGGGGCGGGACCCGTTTGGATCAAGGCGAGCTGGCAGACCTGCATACCATCGCACGCCGGCTCAATGTCCTGTCGGTCACCGTGGAAGTGTATGCCGTGCAGCCCGGGGTGTCGAAGCGGGACGTGAGTCCATCGCAGTTGGAGCTGCTGGGTGTGACGGAAAACTATCTGCGAGAAACCTACGACGTGCCGTTCTGGCTCATTGCAAATCACTAACGGGTTGGGTTTGTCAGCCCCATGCGCGACGTTTCATATCCGCCTACGCAGATAATGGCGACATCAGCGGTGGCCGCTCAAGGCTCGATGGCCGATTCCAGGGGCGCACGGATCCATGCGGGAGCGACGTCATGATTTTTAATGAGAGATGACATAGCAGCCAGGAGAGGTTCAGGAGCGTCGGCACCCTTAAGCGGATATCCACAATCGACGATGCCCTGAAGACCTCTGAGCAGATCGAGATCTGACCGCGTCGCTCGGCCGCCCGCCGGGGGCACTAGACGCAACGGGCGGCCGCTGACGGGCGAGATCCGAGAGGGGGCCTGTCGGCCGAGGCTGTGTAAAAACGCCTCTTATGGCATGATATTGGCATTGTTGTCAGGGTGATCGGGTGCCATGAAACGATTCATCGAAGGACAGTGCCGGACACAGAGCGCATTACTACCCGAGAGTCTGGATGACTTTGTCGCCGAGACAAATCCGGTACGGGTGATCGACGTCTTCGTCGATGAGCTTGATCTGCGCAAGCTGGGCTTCGCTGGCGTCGATCCAGCGGCCACCGGACGCCCCGCCTACCATCCGGCCGCGCTCCTCAAACTCTACATCTACGGCTACCTGAACCGGATCCAGTCGAGTCGGCGCCTGGAGCGCGAAGCTCAGCGCAACCTGGAGTTGATGTGGCTCATCGGACGCCTGACGCCCGACTTCAAGACCATCGCCAACTTCCGCAAGGACAATCCGAAGGGCATCCGTGGCGTCTGTCGCCAGTTCGTCGTGCTGTGCCGCGAACTGGGACTGTTCGCCGAAGCGGTGGTCGCGATCGACGGCAGCAAATTCAAGGCAGTCAATAACCGCGATCGCAACTTCACCAGCGCCAAGCTGCAACGGCGCATGGAAGAGATCGAATCGAGCATCGAGCGCTACCTGGTCGAGATGGACAGCGCTGACCGGCAAGAGCCGGCTGTGGCCCAGGCGAAGAAGGAGCGACTGCAGGACAAGATTACGACGCTGAAGGCGCGAATGAAGGAACTCGAAGCGATCGGCGTGCAGCTCGAGAACGCGCCCGACAAGCAGGTTTCCCTCACGGATCCCGACGCCCGCTCGATGAAGACGCGGGGCACGGGCATCGTCGGCTACAACGTGCAGACGGCCGTCGAGACCAAGAACCACCTGATCGTCGCCCACGAGGTAACCAACGACGGGCTGGACCGAGATCAACTGAGCAAGATGGGCAAGCAGGCCCGCAAGGCGATGCGAGTGGAGTACCTCACGGCAATCGCCGATCGGGGCTATTTCAAGAGCGAGGAAATCCTCGCCTGCCACAAAGCCGGCGTCGTGCCGCTCGTTCCGAAAAGCACGACTTCCAACGCGAAAGCCGAGGGGCGGTTCGACCGGGCAGACTTCGTGTACGACCGTGACAACGACGAGTACGTCTGTCCAGCCGGCGAGCGCCTGATCTGGCGCTTTGCGCGAGTCGAGGCGAGGCTGACGATGAATCGCTACTGGAGCTCATCCTGCCCGCGATGTGCCCTCAAGCACCAATGCACCCCGAGTGACTATCGGCGTGTGAGCCGCTGGGTGCATGAGGAAGAGCTGGAGGTCATGCAGGCGCGGCTCGATAAAGCGCCGGACAGTATGCGTATCCGACGTCGGACGGTCGAACACCCCTTCGGCACCCTCAAGGCGTGGATGGGCGCGACCCACTTTCTGACCAAGGGCCTCGAACGCGTCCGAACGGAGATGAGTTTGCACGTTCTGGCGTACAACCTGAAGCGAGTAATGAATCTGATGGGAAACGAGGCACTGATGGCAGCGATGCGGGCCTGAAGCAGGTCTATTACGTCCTCAATAACGCCGCCTCGCCGCCAGCGAATGACTTGAATTGCCAAGAGTCCTGCCGACGCGGACGCCGGGCAGCGCAGGTTGAACCGTTTTTACACAGCCTCGGCCAAAAGCCAACATTTCGGCGCACTCCATGACATTGGCCAGTCGTTGCCGGGCGTGGCGGTCCTTAAGCCAGCGTCTGCACCATGGACAGACGATGAAATCGTCAATGCCGGCACACGTCGGTACGCGATAGACATAGGTGCGTTCGCCACGTATGCTGTGGTTCTGCCGATAGAGAGGTCATGTGCCGGCATTCACGAGGTGTTATGAATGCAGATAGGTATCGAACTCGCTATTCATCGCTAAAGCGCAAGCGGATCTCCTCTCCGTCACGGGGCCGTCGTTATGCAGCGCATCAAGTGCAATGCGGCATTCCCGTCTCCCTAAGAATAAAGTTAGGCCTCGCAATCAGGGCCCAGGCAATTTCCTTATGACCGCGACTTTCGATTTCATCAAAGCAGATTTCGGGGCAACGCTCTTTCCGCTTAAGACGAATCTGCTCATGGCCGAGCGGCATGAAGCAGAGATCAGCGAATACATCTACCAGAAGGTCCTGGACGAGCAGAACAAAGCGGACAACTTCCTGCCGCAGCAGAGGGTGCACGCGACAAAGCCTCATGGACACCTTCGAAGGACGTTGAAGCTTGACCCCGTTGCAGAGTATTTTCTGTACGACGTGTGCTACCGGAACCGGTCGATCTTTCGGCCTGAAGTGAGCAAGACCCGGCGGAGTTTTGGCTACCGGTTCAAGGACGGTGCGCACGTGTCGGTGCACTCAGCATACGGAGAGTACAAGCAGTGCCTCATTGAAAATGATAAGGCCTTCTCACACAAGCTACAGTTCGACATAGCAGCTTACTTCAACAGCCTGTATCACCACGACATAGCGCATTGGTTCGCCGCCGCCCCGGCCGTCTCAGACGTAGACAGCAAGGCAATGGGTCAGTTTCTACGTGAGATCAACGCAGGAAGAAGTGTCGACTTTCTTCCGCAGGGCATTTATCCAAGCAAGATGATCGGCAACGAGTTCCTCAAACTCGTTGATCTTGCAGGTCAGGTGAAGTCATCCTGCTTGGTCCGATTCATGGACGACTTCACCTTGTTTGATGAAAAGCCGGACGTGCTTCGACAAGATTTCGTTCGCATCCAGCAACTTCTTGGGCAATACGGACTCAATGTGAACCCCGGAAAGACCTGCTACGACAAAAGCGTCACTGGAGTCGAAGAAACGCTCTCCAAGATTCATGAGTCATTGAAGGAGATCGTCCAGGAGGTTCACGAGATTCACGGGGCGTCATCTGTTGACCTGGTTGAGATCGAGACTGAGATCGAATCGACTTTGACTGCCGACCAAGTTAACGCCCTGTTAGCGTTGCTTAAGGACGAGGCGCTCGAAGAGTCGGATGCGGACCTAATACTGAGTTTTCTGCGCGCCCATAGCGACAGTATTCTTGAGCACATCCCTGCGTTGCTGGGGCGCTTTCCCAATCTCTCCAAGCATCTCTATTCGGTGTGCGGCACTATCTCTGAGAAGTTCGACTTGGCCGACATCCTGCTTGGGTACCTCAAGACCGAGACCTTCTTTCTTGAGTACCAGCTGTTCTGGCTCACGTGCATCGTCGAAGACCATCTTATGGGACACGGCTGCTACGGGCAGCTCCTCATCAAGCTCTATGAGCTGTCACAGGATTTCAAAGTAGCACGTGCGAAGGTGCTAGAGATTCCTGAGCAAGGCTTTGGGTTCAAAGAAATCCGAAGTGAGTACCTTAAGACTGGTCAGTCCGATTGGCTGTCGTGGGCGTCAGCTATGGGGTCGAGGTCACTCAAGGCCGCTGAGAGAAACTACGTCTTGGACTACTTTTCGAAGGGGTCCCCCATGAATTTCCTTATCGCTGGCTGCGTGAAGAAGTTTTGAATGCGACTCCGACCGCTAGGCCTAACAGGGTGGTCGAAGGGCGGCTACGCCACTGGGAGGCCGCGCCGGTGGAGCTGGCCCATTGCCCCTCCCTTCACTTTGAGCGTAAGCGTCCGCCCAGCACCGTCTTCCGTCCCTGACTGGGTTCCCCCAGAGTGGTGCCCACCAAATATCTGGTGGGGACCACTTTGGCCACGAATGGCATCACCCGGGTAACCCGCAAGGGGCGTCCGAACTACCCGATCGACTTCAAGCGCCAGCTCGCCGCCCTCGCGTGCGAGCCGGGGATCTCGGTGGCGAAGCTCGCGCTCGCGCATGGCCTCAATGCCAACCTGCTGTTCAAGTGGCGCCGCCACTACCGTGCCGGCCTGTTCGGCAGGCCACAACCGGAGCACGTAGCGGCTGCGACGCCTGGCGGGAGCATGATGCCGAAACTGCTGCCGGTGATGACTTTGTCGGCGACGGCCAGGCAGGACTTGGCGGGCGTGGAGCAGGCGGCTGCGCTCGAGATCGTCGTGGGCGGCGCCACCGTGCGGGTGCTCGGCGAGGTCAGTCGCGAGGCGCTGCGCACGGTCCTCGATTGTCTGGCCGAGCGGGCATGATCGGCCTGCCGGCGCACACACGCATCTGGCTCGTAGCCGGAGTCACTGACATGCGGCGCGGCATGGACGGCTTGGCAGCGCTCGTGCAAGGGGCGCTCGCCGAGAATCCGTTCTCCGGGCATGTCTTCATCTTCCGGGGGCGGCGGGGCGATCTCGTGAAGCTGCTGTGGTGGAGCGGCGACGGCCTGTGTCTCTTCGCGAAGCGCCTCGAACGGGGTCGCTTCATCTGGCCGCAGGCGACCGAGGGGGCGGTGCATCTGACGACGGCGCAGCTGTCGATGCTGCTCGAGGGCATCGACTGGCGTCGGCCCGAGCGGACCTGGCAGCCCGACTGCGCGGCGTAAGTCAAGAGGCATATCGGGCACGGGGGGCTGTTCACGCCTCGCAGCATCGCGTAGACTCTCGTCATGCACGCGACGACGCCCCTTCCCGACGACCAGGCTGTGCTCAAGGCCCTGGTGACGGCCCAGCAGGCCGAGATCGCGCGTCTGAACCTGATCATCGCCAAGCTGCGTCGGATGCAGTTCGGTCGCCGCTCCGAGCAGTTGGACGGCACGCTCGCCCAGCTCGAGCTCGCCCTCGAGGGCATCGAGGCCGCCAGGCGCGAAGCGGGCGCAGACGTTTCGCCGGACACGACGTCCGGGGTAGCTCCGTCACCGAAACGCCCCGCCCGCAAACCCTTGCCGGATCACCTGCCGCGCGAGACCGTGGAACACTCGCCCGCCGAAGGCAACTGCCCGGACTGCGGCAGCACTTTCGTCAAGCTCGGCGAGGACGTCGCGGAGATGCTCGAGTACGTGCCGGCGCACTTCAAGGTCATCCGGCACGTGCGCCCGAAGCTCGCCTGCTCGCACTGCGAGCGCATCGTGCAGGCGGCCGCCCCGCGCGGCCGATCGAGCGCGGACTGCCCGGGCCGGCGTTGCTGGCGCACGTGCTGGTGGGCAAGTTCTGCGACCACCTGCCGCTGTACCGGCAAAGTGCCATCTACGCTCGGGCCGGCGTCGAGCTCGACCGCTCGACGCTCGCCGACTGGGTCGGGCAATCGGCACAACTGCTCGATCCCCTGGTCGGGGCGCTGCGCCGCCACGTGCTCGCCGCCGACAAGGTCCATGCTGACGACACCCCGCTGCCGGTGCTCGCACCCGGCCAAGGACGGACCAAGACCGCGCGGCTGTGGACCTACGTGCGCGATGATCGCCCCGCGGGCAGCAATGATCCACCGGCCGTATGGTTCGCGTACTCGCCCAATCGCAAGGGCGAGCATCCGCAGCGTCACCTGCGAGCCTTCTGCGGCATCCTGCAGGCGGATGCCTATGCCGGTTTCCATCCCTTGTACGCCACTGGGCGGGTACAGGAGGCTGGCTGCTGGGCGCACGTGCGCCGCAAGTTCTTCGATGTGCATCGGGCGCAGGCCTCTCCGATCGCCGCCGAGGCGCTCGCGCGGATCGGCCAGCTGTACGCCATCGAAGCAAACATTCGCGGTGAGCCACCGCCGATTCGCCGCGCGGCGCGGCAGGGCCAGGCGCGCCCGCTGCTGGAGGCTCTCCAAGCCTGGCTCGAAACCCAGAGCCGGCGCGTGTCGCGCAAGTCCGGCATCAGCGAGGCGATCCAGTACGCCCTGAACCACTGGCAGGCGCTCGTCCGCTATGCGGAAGACGGCCGCATCGAGATCGACAACAACGCCGCCGAGCGCGCCCTGCGGGCGGTGGCGACGGGGCGTTCATTGTGCACCTCCTTCTGAAACCTCGATAAACATTGGGAGTTGTCCTTCGACGTCGTTGCGACACGGGCGATGTTTGCAGGTCAACGCGGCGCCAACCGCCTCGGTATGCAGGTCGCTGGCGCGGATTTGCCACGGCGCATCGGGCATTACCTGCTCGGCGGGGAGAATCCGATCCTTGATCAGGCGACGGATTGCGTGGTTGGTGACGCCGAGCAGTTTCGCGGCCTCCGACATTGTCAACCATTCGCCATTCTTCTGCGCCGACCGGTAGGCATTGATACCGCGGACCCGCCGCAGGGAGCTGACGCGATGGGCAGTCCAGGTCTTGCCTTGCCCGGTGCGGATCCCCATCCGGTTCAGCGATGCAGCGATGTCTTGATCCGACCACCGCGTTGCCATGCTGCGAATGACTGCCAGGGCTTCGTCAGACGTGCAGCATCCATGCTCGCCCGACTTGGGCTTGCGGATCCGTAGCTGTGAGTGCTGGCCGCCTTGCCAATGGATCGTCAGGATGACTTCACGCGCCGTCTCGTCCACGTTGGCAACAATATCGATGATCAGTGCACGAACCAGTTGTTGGCGCGTGCGCATGGTGACGCCTGGAGCGTTCCACGCAGCATGGAGGTCCTCGGCAAGCCCTGCAAAGTCAGGGGTGGGGATGTCCGACGCTGGTGTGCATACCGATTCCAGGCGTGCCTGGCAGGTTTGTACGCGGCGTAGCGCAGTTTCCCAATTCTTCTCCAGTTGCGCGGCGATCAGGCGGTTATCGGGATCGCAGGCGGCATAGCGCCGCTCCGCGAGCGTCGCTTCGTACTGAGCCTGCTGCAGTTCGAGTTCGACAATCCGCCGCTGCTCGTTCAGGATGTCCATGTGCATTTGCTCGGCGTGAAGAGCTGCTTCAATCGCCACGGGTTCAACAACGCGCATAAGCTCTGTCGCGATCGCAGCATCGACACGAGATCCGCCGAAGCTCATGCATCGGGGCGGCATGTCGAAGCGGTCACATCGATAGACCGGCTGTGGTATGCGGCCAGTATAGGCCACCGACAGGCGGCGCCCGCAACGCGCACATGCAAGCAGGCCTGCGAGCAGTGCTCGCCCGCCGCGACCCGATTTCACGTCACCCGCCTTGCCATAAGCGTTGGCCGCGAGCTGCTTCTGATTGCGCTCGAATTCCGTCCAGTCGATGTAGCCTTCGTGGTGCTCCTTGAGCAGCACGTCCCATTCTTCAAACGGTTTGCGGTGCTTGTAGCTCTTGCGTGCGCGGCCCTCTACGATTGCCGTCTGCTTCCCGCTTTTGCCGTACGCGTATGCCCCGGCGTAGAACGGATTCTTGAGCACCGAGATCACATTACGATAGCGTATCGGCGTCCAGTCGAAGTGCGTCAGTGTCCGGCCGTCGGAGGGGCGCGGAAAGTGAACCTGTTCGGCTCGCAGCGACAGCAGCACTTGCCGTGCGCTGCCCAGTTCGCGGAAACGGGCGAAGACCAGACGTATGACTTCCTGCAATCGCAGGTTCGGATCGAGACCCAATCCAACTTCTCGATGCCAGATGTAACCCACCGGTACGCTGATCCGCAATTCGCCACGGTGAGCCTTGCCGCGTGCGGCATCGAGCATGCGGGTACGCAGAACGTTGAGCTCGAATTCACTGATGCTGCCCTTCATGCCGAGCAGCAGCCGGTCGTTTGGCCGACACGGATCGTACAATCCATCCAGGTCGATTACCCGCGCCTCTACGAGGCCGCAAAGTTCGAGCAGATGGTGCCAGTCGCGCCCGTTGCGCGCGAGACGTGATGCGTCCAGGCAAAGGACAGCTCCAACTTCGCCCGCACAGAGCAATGCCACAAGGCGCTCGAACCCGGGCCGAGCCACCATTCCGCTTGCCGATCGACCCAGATCATCATCGATAACCTCGATGTCGCGGAATCCACGACGCTTTGCTTCTTCCACCAGTTCGTATTGGCGGCGCTGGCTTTCCAGATTCATCTGGACCTGAGTCTGGGTCGACTGCCGAACATAGACTACCGCCTTGCGATTGAGCAAAAGCGCTGGCAAACGATCAATGTTCGTCATCGTCATGCTCCTTCGCGGTGACGACGCCGGCGGCCTGCATCAGCAGGCTCGCAAGATGTGTAATTGCCCTTGTGCGCTGGGCCGAGCTCATCCCCTGAAGTTCGACGGGGTCGAACGTCATGTTCATTTGTCGCGGCACCGACCACGGCGACTGCAGGCCTGCTGGAACGACGTTGGGCGGCTTGTCCATTGCGTTTCTCCCGGACGGTGTTGGAATCGTCCGGCGAGTTTCCTCGCAAATGTCGATCGACAAGCAGTTGATGCAGATCGCACAACGCCGCCACAGTGACCCTCGGCTCACCCAGTTTCATGGCTGAACACGCGGCAGGATCGAGCATCCATGCTGCAATTACTTTGACTACGCAAGGGTCGGATTCAACGTGAACTACGTGGCCTCGGCCACGCTGCTCGATGTCGCGAACCTTGACGCGGCGCCCATACAACGGATGCCATCGATAATGGACTTCAGCTTCCTGCCCGATATGGGCAGAATGAACGGGAACTGGCATTGGGACGCAAGAATTTCCTCTTCGGCGGCTCGGATGCCGGGGGCGAGCGCGCAGCAGCCCTCTACAGCCTGATCGGTTCGGCCAAACTCCACGGTCTCGACCCGCAAGCGTACCTGCGCGACGTGCTCGGACGCATCGGTGAGCATCCGATCAACCGGATCGAAGAACTGTTGCCCTGGAATCTGGACCGCGACCCATCCGAACTCCTGCGCAAGGCGGCCTGACCATGGGCACTGTCGTACGACTTGCGAAGGCGCGGCCCGCGCCGCACCGGCTGCAACTGAGGATTGAACTCGCCTGGATCAAACCGGCCATCTGGCGCCGCGTGGTCGTGCCGGAAACCCTCACGCTGCCGAAGCTGCACCAGGTCATCCAGGCCGTGATGGGCTGGCTCGACTGCCACCTGCACGAGTTCGAGATCGCGGGCGAGCGCTACGGCATCCCGGATCCCGATTACGACTTCGAACCCGTGCGCTCCGAACAGCGCGTGCGGCTCGCGACTGCGCTGGGCGGCGCCAAGTCGTTTCGCTACGTCTATGACTTCGGCGACGACTGGGAGCATCGCATCAGGGTCGAACGCCGCCTGCCGCCCGACCCGCTCTTCAACACCGCGCTCTGCCTTGCCGGCGCCAATGCCAGTCCGCCCGAGGATGTCGGTGGCGAACCCGGCTACGCGGACTTCGTCGCCGCGATGGCCGACCCGAACCATCCCGAGCACCACGCCATGCTCGCATGGCACGGGAAGTCCTTCGACCCGACCGCCTTCGACATCGAGACCGTCGATTTGCGCCTGCACAAAATCAAGCTCTGAACGTCAAGACGGTCTGGGGCGGACGCTTACCTTTGAGCGACTGCTTTCCTCGAAGCTTAATGACGGCGTTGGATCGGATCCGACTGTAGGCTGAAGTGACAAGCGGTCATTGACCGCGACAAGCAGACGAAGGGCAGGTAACCAGCGCATTCCCGACCGACGCGTGCCGCAGGCTCAATGGCCCCTCAGGCCGACAAACAGACATGCGGCCAGTGTTTTTCCGATAAGAGATTGACGATAAGCGGCCCCTCGCATTCATCCACTGACCCCGAAAACCACGCTAATCGGCGAACTCCCCTTGTGACTCTGATACTCAACCGCCCCGTGATAGATGAACGGCGCCCCCCTCCCGCCCTCCAGTTTCGTTTCCCGCACGAACAGGTGCAGTGAAATGCCGAGCTTGCGATGCTCAATGATCTCCCGCCCGCGCTTGCTATCGGGCGTTGTCGAGTTCTGGCTCTGCCAGTGAAAGGTGTGCTCGTCGATCCAGTGGTCGAGGTAGCGGTGATCTTCGGCCTTGCCTTGCTTGTTCAGCGTCACGAGTAGGACGTGTGCCTTCTTCTCATTCAGCACGACATGGCCGCTGTTCCAACTTCCCGGGTTGAAGGTCTCACCGAACAGCGCCGGAATATCCTCGCGCATGAAGGGTTCGCCAATCGCGAGTTCGAGCGGATCGATGACCTCCTTGAAGCGCGCCAGCGTGCGCATGTCGTCTGTGGCGAGCAGGTCCTCGTAGTCGGGATTGTTCGCCTTCAAAAGGTAGCTGCCGTCACGCGTTTTGGTGACCACGCGAAGCAAGTACTGGTTGTCGCCGGCTTCGTCTTGGCGTTCGATCGCCATGACGCTGCCGGTGATCGAACCTGCGTTTGTCGGGCCGACGAGTTCGAGTAGCAGGTAATCGCCGTCTCGGACGGGGTTCTTGCCGCCGTTCATGGAGTTGCCCGAGGCGCGGGCGATGAAATTGCGGGCGGGGTCGAGGTGGCCGTGGCGGTGTCCGAGGCTGCGGTGCTCTTCGGCGTCCGCGCTGCCGGTGCGGAAATGTCCGCAGGCGATCTTGAGGTTCGGGAAGTAAGGTAGTTCGGTGCGCTTAGGAGCCGGACGTTGGAAGGGGACGACGTTGCCGGGCACCGGCGTGCTGGTGATGCGGCGGACCTCGTAGGCGGCGAGGCGGTAGTCGACGAGTTCCTGCACCAGCGCGGCAAAGGTCTCGCGGTCTGCCGCGGCGACCTCGAAAGCAGGTTGCAGGCGCTCTTGCACGATGCTGAAAAACCTCGCACTCGCATTGGCTTGATTGCCGCCGACCCAGGCATTCACCGGATTCCTTCGCCAGTAGCGCTGCCACGCCTCGCTGATGCCGTCTGCTGAATCGGTCGATGTGTCAGAGAGGTCCACGAGCAAGGGGCGTCGACGCTGCAAGACTTGCCAGGAGCGCTCGGCGAGTGCAGGCAGGCCGGGTGGAGTGCTCCACCCGTCGAGCTCTTGCAGCGCTTCAAGTAGCACCATCTTGAAGCTCTTCGTCATCTGGGTGACTTCCACTTCACGCAGAAACGCCTTGTGCTTTTCTGCGACCGCGGTTTCCTCCGGGCCGAGGTCGCCCATTTCTCCGACGAGTTCGAACCAGCTGCCGAACTGCTGCCTCGCGCGGCCGACGTTGGCACCGCTGCGATAGAACTCGGCGAGCGTCGGCCGACGGCCGAAACCGTTTTTCAGGGCCTCGTATTCTTTGGCGAGGCCGTCGGTGTCGAGCGACTTCAGGAAGTCGATCAGTTGCAGGTCGTAATTGATGAAGCAACCATCGGGTAGAGCAAGCACGTTCTTCTCGACCTTACGCGCGAAGTCGGCGAGCTGGCGATAACTGGCGCCAATGCCGGTCAGCGCTTGTGGCTTGTGCAGGAAGCTCACGTGGTTGCCGATGAAGTCGAGCACGACGAGCTTATCTTTTCCATCCGCTTTGCGCAGACCGCGGCCGAGTTGCTGCAGGAAGAGGATTTTGGATTCGGTGGGGCGCAGCATCATCACCGTGTCGATCGCCGGCAGGTCGACGCCCTCGTTGAAGAGGTCGACCGAGAAGATGATCTGCAAACGGCCGCCGGCGAGGCGCTCGAGCGCTTCGGCGCGGCTCAGCGGGGAGCCGCCGTACACCGCGGCGGCGGAGACCCCGGCGCGGCCGAACTGCTCGGCCATGAATTCGGCCTGTCGGATCGATACGCAGAACGCGAGCGTGCGTTGCTGCGCGCGCTCGCGCCATTGCTGGAGCGCATGGCGGGCTCGCGCGAGCGTGGCGAGCTTGTTCGATAGCTGCTCCGGGTCGAAGCGGCCGTAGCGCCATGGGATTTCGCGGTAGTCGACTGACTCGTCGTAGATGCCGAAATAATGGAACGGTGCGAGCAGCTTGGCGGTAATGCCGTCAAACAGGTTGCAGGTGTAGACGAGGTTGTCGTCGCACAGCGAAAGAATGTCCGATTGGTCGCTGCGATCCGGTGTTGCGGTGAGGCCGAGCAGGAACTGCGGCGCGAAGTGAGTGAGCAGGCGGCGATAGGTGGCCGCGGCGGCATGGTGAAATTCGTCGATGACGACGTAATCGAAGTGCTGCGGCGCAAAGCGCTCGAGATGCTCGGCGCGGCTCAGTGTTTGCACCGAGGCGCACAGCACGTCGACCTGGCTGTCGCGTGCCTGTCCCATGTAGAAGCCGACGCGCGCCTTCGGACGAATGCGCAGGAAGGTTTCGGCAGCTTGGCTGAGGATTTCCTCGCGATGGGCGACGAAGAGCACACGACGCGCGCCGGTCTGCTCGGCGTCGAAGGCGGCGAGCCAAGTCTTGCCGAGGCCGGTGGCGAGCACGACGAGACCGCGGCGATAGCCTTCGGCACGACTGGCGGCCAAGGTTTTGAGCGCGCTGCTTTGCACCGGTGTGGGTGTCGGTGGCGCTTCGACCTCTTCGGTCCCCGGTGCGACCACGCGCTCAGCGCGTATGCGGCGAGCTTCGTAACGATCGATCCACGCGTCGCTAAGCGAGGCGGTGCGTGGATCGCGAAACAGCGCCTCGAAGCGCGCGCGGGCCTCCAAAAATCCGTCGTCGCCCGGGTAATCGACGCGGTAATTCCATTCCAGACCGTCTTTCAGTGCCTGTCGGCTGATGTTGCTGGAGCCGATGAAGGCAGCACCATGCAGTCCGCCGTCGCCTTTGAGGTGCGCGAACAGGTAGGCCTTCATGTGGAAGCTGCTGCCAGCGGACTCGTAGACGCGCACTTGTGCACCTTGCTCCTGCAGCAGCATCAGCAGGCGCAGGGCTTCGGGATCGGTGACGTCGAGGTAATCGCTGGTGATGATGCGCAGGCGAGCGGGAGGGCGCGCGCGTTCGCCGTCCACGCCGAGCGCAGCATGCAGGTCGGGCAGCAGCAGGCGCAGACCGGTGGTCTTGACGAAGGCCACGGCGAGGTCGATTTCGTCGGCCTGGGCGATCGCGGCGCACAGGTGCGGCAGAAAGGGATTCGGGGTGCCGCCCGTGATGAGTTTGCGGCTCGCGACGTCCGCACGACGCACGAGCGCGTTCAACCAGTGTTCTTCACGCCCGGGGCGTTGGTCGACCGTCGTCCAGCATTCGACTGCATCTAATTCCGCCTGCTCGGCGATCCAGCCGCGCAGCCGCATCTCGTTCGCGTCCGTGAAGTGCCGCCCTTCGTGCGTGCGCTCGCCCTCGCCGAGCTTGAAGCTAAGATAGAGCGTGGCGCCAGGCTTGAGCGCGCGGCAGAGCAGGCGCAGGGCGTCGGGGATTTCGGCTTCGCGCACGTGCAGCAGGCTTGCGCAGGCCCAGATGCCATCGTAGCGGGCTTGCTCGTCCACTTCCTGGATACGCCGGACGGCGACCGGCCCGCCGAGGTGTTCGGCGGCGAGGCGGGCGAGCTCCGGGCTGGCGTCGAAGGCTGCAACGCGGTAGCCGGCGGCGATGAAAGCCTTGCTGTCGCGGCCAGAGCCGCAGCCGGCGTCGAGGATCAGGCCACCGGCGGGGACGTGGGCGAGAAAGCGCGCGTGCAGTGCGCTCATGTCGACGGCGACTGTATCGTCAAAGAAGCGCGCGGCGTTTGCGGCGTAGTAGGCGAGGGTGTTGGACATTCGGCGCAGCGAGCGAAGAGTGTCACGAGTATCCCATACAACTTCGTGAGCTTTCCCTCATGTACTGCGGGTAACGACAGCTTACCGTCGGCGCTGGTGACCGCGCATCGGATCGGTAGTACGCATTCACCGGAAGGAGAAGCTGCCCGCGCAGGGCGAATAGCAAAGACGCAAGACGGAAACGCTGTACCGTGTGTCACCTGGTAAGGAGCCGAAGTTGCTGGATGAGGGAAGCTATTCTTGGTCACCGTCGCGCTCGCGCGAGCAGCTTGCATTTGCTGAGGAGCGCCTGAAATCGTTGGGCTTTCAATGCTTGACCGACAACAATGTTCAAACATGGGTGGATGAGCGGGCCGATTACGTGGCGTATGCGGATCCCCGTCAGGCCGGAAGGCTGGAGTTCGAGGTCTGGCGCAACCCTTGCCCAAACGTATGGCTCCCAATTCGCGGCATCGGCACATGGCGGGCAGTTTCCCCCTGCTCGACTCGTGGAAAAATGATTTGCCCGAGAAATATTCTTATCGCGTAACCCAGTGTCTGGCACGTTAGTCTGCTGCATTACGCATGGCGGGTATTGCATGAGCACTAGGCCACCCGCAACGTCGAAAGTAAGGGGCGGGTGTGGGGCGGGGGCGGGCGGCGAAGTGGCGGGAAAAGGGGTAATTACCCTTTAGTAAGGGTAATGGAAAGGGTAGCAACTCAGGTCTGAAGCCATTCCTGGATGAGAACCGACGCACGTCCGCAGCATTGCTTGCCATTACCCACCTGCCCCAAGAGCGATTCTTCGGTAGTCAACCCAGCACCACCAATACCCTCAAAGCCCGGACTTGCTCCGGGCTTTGTCTTATCTGCCCGAAACGCCAGCCGTGGCGCGGGTTCCAGCGATGCGTGCGAAAGGTGCGGTCGCACCTGGAAGCCTACATTCGTCATAAATTACATAAAAATGAGGCAGAGAGGGCTCTCTACTCTCTGTTCGTGCGGAAGGCGGTTTCGCACGCGTCCTATACGAATCAATGGGTTGCGAAGGTGAATCGCCCCGGGTTTCGCGGAGGCCGTTTTGTGTGAGTCAGGCGGCGACCGCCTGCTCGCCAAGGCTGCGGTAATAGTTTGCCTCGGCTTCGGCTGGGGGAATGTACCCGATCGGCTCAAGTAACCGGTGATGGTTGAACCACGAGACCCATTCGAGGGTGGCCAGCTCGACCGCTTCGACGCTTTTCCAGGGCCCACGCCGGTGAATGACTTCTGCCTTGTAGAGCCCGTTGATGGTTTCGGCGAGCGCGTTGTCGTAGCTGTCGCCCCGGCTGCCGACCGACGGCTCGATGCCCGCTTCTGCCAGTCGCTCGCTGTATCGGATCGAGACGTACTGCGAGCCGCGATCGCTATGATGAATCAAAGCATTACGTTCGGGTTGGCGCGCCCACAGGGACTGTTCCAGCGCATCGAGGACGAACTCCGTGCGCATGGACCGGCTGACGCGCCAACCTACGATGTAGCGGGCGAAGACGTCGATGACGAAGGCGACGTACACGAAACCCTGCCAGGTCGAGACATAGGTGAAGTCGGAAACCCAGAGCTGGTTCGGGCGCTGCGCGGCGAACTGACGATTGACGCGATCGAGCGGACAAGGAGCAGCAGGATCCGGCCGGGTAGTCCGCATGACCTTGCCGCGCATGGCGCCGCGCAGCCCTTTGACACGCATCAACCGCTCAACCGTGCAGCGGGCGACCTCAAGGCCTTCGCGCCGCAACTGCCGCCATACCTTGCGCGCTCCATACACCTGCAGATTCGCCTGCCAGATCCGCTCGATGTGGTCCTCCAGCATCGCGTCGCGACGGGCCCGCGCACAGCGCAAAGCCGGATCGCGCCGGCGCGCCACGGCACGTCGATAAGCCGACGGGGCGACCTGCAGCACCTTGCAGATCGGCTCGACCCCGAAGTGCTCGCGGTGCGTGTCGATGAAACCGTTCATCACTTGTTGCGGCGGTCGAGCTCCGCCTGCGCGAAATACGCGCTGGCCAGGCGCAGGATCTCGTTGGCCTTCTTCAGCTCGCGGACCTCGCGCTCGAGTTCCCTGATGCGTTGCTGCTCGGCGTTCGTGAGCCCCTCGCGCTGGCCGGTGTCGCGCTCATGCTGGCGAACCCACCGGCGCAGTGTCTCCGCCGTGCAGCCAATCTTTGCCGCGATCGAGACGATCGCCGCCCACTGGGATTCGTACTGACCCTTGGCCTCACACACCATACGCACGGCGCGCTCGGTGACCTCGGGGGAGAACTTCGCTGTCTTTTTCATGGGCTCCATCTTCTCAAGAGTTGGAGCCTCCGCAAAACCCGGGGCGATTCATTGTGCCCATCTAGGATTGCAGAGTCAGTTGCGACAACTAAGAATGGGTTGCCCGGGGCGGTGTCCCGAGAAGTGGTGTAACAGCGTGAGGGAGTGAAGTGTTTGCCGTGGTGGCCCTGCAGGGCCACCACGGCGGGCGCGAAGTCGGCGGGTCATCGGAGATCTTCGGTAAGGTAGGAGTCGCGACACTTCAACCGAACCATGAGGAAGACCCCGATGACCCAAGACAGGATGCAGCTTTCCGAGCTGCTTGAGAAGGCCGGCGCCGACGACATCGTGCGCGAGATGATCGGCTTCGTCGCCCAGCGCCTGATGGAGCTGGACGTGGCCAATCGCTGTGGCGCAGCGCACGGCGAACGCAGCGAAGAGCGGACCAACTCGCGCAACGGCTACCGCGACCGCAACTGGGACACGCGTGCCGGCACGGTCGCGCTGCGCATCCCGAAGCTGCGCACGGGCAGCTACTTTCCGCCCTTCCTGGAGCCGCGGCGTACCGCCGAGAGAGCGCTCGCGGCGGTGATCCAGGAAACCTACGTGCAGGGCATCTCCACCCGCTCGGTCGATGATCTGGTGCAGGCCATGGGCATGAGCGGGATCTCCAAGAGCCAGGTCTCGCGCCTGTGCGCCGAGATCGACGAGCGGGTGCAGACCTTCCTGCAACGCCCGATCGAGGGCGACTGGCCCTACCTGTGGATCGACGCCACTTACCTGAAGGTGCGCGAGGCCGGCCGGATCGTCTCGGTGGCCGCCATAATCGCCATCGGTGCGAACACCGATGGACGACGCGAGGTGCTGGGCATGCAGGTCGGCGCCTCTGAGGCCGAGCCGTTCTGGACCGGGTTCCTGCGCAGCCTCACCCGGCGCGGGCTGCGCGGCGTCAAGCTGGTGATCTCCGACGCCCACGAGGGGCTCAAGGCCGCCGTGCGCAAGGTGATCTCGGCCAGTTGGCAGCGCTGCCGGGTGCATTTCATGCGCAACGTGCTCGTGCATGCGCCGGCCGGGCAACGCCGTGTCGTCTCCGCCCTGGTCGCGACGATCTTTGCCCAGACCACCGAGCGCGCAGCGCGTGACCAATGGCGCACGGTCGCCGACCAGTTACGCGAGCGCTTTCCGAAGATCGGAAAGCTGATGGACGAGGCCGAGGACGACGTGCTGGCACACATGAGCTTCCCGAAGGAGCACCGCACGAAGATCCACAGCACCAACCCGCTCGAGCGCCTCAACGGCGAGATCAAGCGCCGTACCGACGTCGTTGGCATCTTCCCGAACGAGGCCTCGATCTACCGTCTGGCAGGGGCCTTGCTGCTCGAGCAGAACGACGAATGGGCCCTGCAGCGCCGTTACATGACGCTGGAAACGCTCGCCGAAGTTGGTGACAATTCCAACGTCAGCCTGCCTGCGGTCGCAGCCTGACACGGGCTCCTGCCAAACCGGAGACGATGACCCGCCGACCGCTTCTGCTGACGATTCTTACACCACGCCCCGGGACACGATCCCCCTGGCCGCGAAGCCACGCGTACATATCGGCGGATTGCTTGTCCTTCCCGTATGTCAGGTGCAGCAGAATTTGCACAGGCCTCGGGACGTTGCGCCCGGACTCATAGCGAGAACCACCGCTTTGCGTGACGCCGACACGGCTCCAGAACTCCGACTGGTTCATCGCGTGCTTTTTCCGAAAGCTGCGGATGTCCTCGCCAGTCTTGAAGCACAGCGCTGGTTGCTGTCGTGGCTTCTTTTGGGGGCGTTCAGTCATGACGCGGCTAGTCTCCTTATGGTAGCGAAGGACGTCATATGGAAGTATGCCACGGGCAATGGTCCGTGCAGCGCGCCCTGCTATGTCGTCGGTATGATGAACGATGAACGGTGTCGTGAGATTGCAGGGGATCCGCGCTGGACGTTGTAGGTGCGCTGGTGCCATGCGGCGCGCTGGGTGGATCTGGGCAGACGCGCCTCGGGACCGGTGCGACGAGTATGGCGCAACTCAGACAGTACCGTCGGGACTGCCGGTAACGGCCAGTTGGTCATTGCCAGCTTGAAGCGGAACGCCCACAGTGAACGTCGTAGCAGTCATGGGCTAGGATTACTGGGACTAAAACCATGGTAGAAAAAGCGGGCCGGAGTCGGACTAGACCGAGACCTTGATGCGTAGTTAAGGAAGACAGCTGCTGATTCGAGCCGGAACCCGGCGGCTACCGAAACGCCTATTCATATCTCATCCTGAAAGCCTCAGTCCAGCTTCTCAATGTTGGCGCGCAACATGCCGAGCTCGAGGGTGATCTGGCGCGTGCCAAGCATGCGTGCCGGATTGGGGAAGCACTTTGCAACTGGTGCGTGGCCGACGACGCGATAGACGCGCCACAATTCGTAGCGAGCGCGCTCGCGTAACGCCTTTTCGAACTCCTTGCGCGGCCAGTCGAATCGGCCATCGACGCCCGTAGTTGACTTTACTTCGATCCAACGTGGTCGCCCATGTGCGTCGATCGAGCGGATGTCGTGGTCGGCACCGGGTTCTTCACGCGAGGTCCAAATGACGTAGCGTTCGGGCTCTGCATAACCCATATCGTGCACTTTCTGTAGCTCCATGCGATAGATGAGTTCTTCGCCGCGCCGACCTAAGAGGCTAGCGCGCTCGATTTCGGCAGGCGTCGGTGGAAGCCAGCCCCTGGACGATCGGCTCCCACCGCGGCCCGAGGGGCCGCGTGGCTCGATCTCTGTGCCCTTCTTCGATGCGACGGTCAGCGAAACATCATCGAGGTTTGGCAGTTCAAAGAGCGGGGGCGGTGGCGGCGGATTGGTTGAGAGCGGCGGCGCCAGATCGACGGGGCCGACTGCCTCCGCGTTCGTAGAGCCGCCCGTGTCGAGATTGTCGAAGACTTGGCGCAATGCAAGTTCCTCGGCATCATCGTCACTATCGTCATCGTTGTCGAGATCGATGCTGTCTTCTTCCTCGTCCGCCCATTGGCGGCCATGAGGAATGCCCATCCGATCGAGGTATTCCGTGAGCTCCTCATGAGTGCCGCAGAGGAGAAGCGGAAGGAAGGCGTTGGCAATGCTGCGCATCGTCGCCACGCTAGTCGCTCCCGCGATCTCGGCAAGCGCTTCAGCGAGCAGCAACTGAAAGCTGTTCTTGGTCTTCGGGGGAATGACGCCAATCCGTTCTCTGCTGACGGCGACCTGTGCGGGGACGAGAACACTCGCGCCACCTACGCTGTATCGCCGCTCCATACTCTGGAAGAAGGCAATTTCGCGGACGGCGGCAAGGCGCGCTTCGATCGTTGCCAGATCCGAAGGCTCGAAGCCCGGATGGCCATGTCGGTTCCGGTATGCGATCTCATACAGTGCTTGCGCAAAAAGCGGCCGGCGCAGCATGGCAAGGACCCGCTCGCTCTGCTTGGGCTTGTACCAGAATGGCGGTCGCCCCAAGAGACCGAGCACCGGCGCACTCGTGCCCGCGATCGCAGACAGTGGGCGGATGCCGAGACCGACGAAAAATGCGCGAGCCTGCTCAGACCGTTCGATAACCCCGATCCCGCTATTTGCGTTGCGAAGCGCCTCTTCGAGCGCCTGAAAGTCAGGTTCGACGAGCTTTCCGGCACGCAATTCGCCAAGCGTGAAGAGCCGCGCTCGATCGTCGATTAAGCAGCGAACATCCTCGAGCCCCTGCGGCAGTCCGAAGCTTCGGCGCGCGCTGTAGGCTTCGAGTAGGATGCGCCGGCGACGGGTGTCGAGCGGCGTGTCCTTTGCCCAATCGGTCCCCACGTGCCGGAAGAAGTGCGCCCAATGGCCATCGGTCGATTGGGCCGGCGCGCCAAGCTCTTGATAGGCGCGGCCGACTTCATCGGAATAGCGGTAGAGCGGGATCGCCTCGGCTAACGGTGCTGCCGTCCGAGGTCCGACGAGGATTTCCGAGGGCGCATAGTATCCGTCTTGTACCCAGCAGATCGGCATCTTGACAATCTCGGACTTGGCGCGACGCTCGCGCCCGATCGCCTCCACGAGCGTGGGATAGAGCAGATCTGGCCGATTAGGCGCTCTGCACTCTACCCGACCGCGCTTGATGATATCGAGAAGGGTCTCGGAATCGGGCGCGATCTTGAGTTTCAGCTTACGATAGAGAAGATCGTTGGTCCCGCCGACAACCCGGTCATCGTCGCCAATGCATAACCGATTGGTTGTTGTGTCGAGATGCAGCATGGCCGGGGTGACAAGCCGACCTGACCGTGCCTTGATGCAGGGGATTGCCCGCAATTCGTCGATTTCTGCAGGGCGCAGCAACTTCAGATTCTCGGTGAGGAGCTTTTCAAACCGCTCCGCCATCTCGGGTCGATCGGCGAGGCCGCGAGCGTAGCGCACGAGATCCGAGCCGTTCAGGGTGTTCCGGATCCGCAGGCGTCCCATCAGATCGGGCGCGTTCAACATCTCCTTCGACGGCGCGTCGATGGCCGGGTCGAGCAGGCGGGCGAGCGGTTTCTTAAGATGCACCATGGCGCTCGGGACGACCCACTGGTCTCGCTGGTTCTTGACCACCGGATTGTTGCGCAGCGCCGTCAGGGCGCGCCGGCTGATCGGTGTCTTTCGCGTCAACAGCTTTCGGTAAAGGATTTCGCGCTCCCGATCATCGGGGGCGGCCGTGGCCGCGCGCTCGGCAGCGTCGATCAGCCATTGCTCCTCGTTGAATGTCCGGCAGTGGCTAGAAATCGCTTTGAAGGGAACGAGCTCCGGATGCAGCCTGTTGGCCTCCGGCTCTGGACAGTCGGCCCAGAGATCGGGATCCACGATCATGAGTTGGGTGGCGGGTCTGAGCTCGCCGGATGCGCTCAGAGTGGAGGACGTGTTGCCGAGATCGGCCTTATGCTGCTTGGTCAGGCGGCGCGGATAGGCCGACAGCGCAGCGGCGAGGCGCTTCTGCATGTCGATACCGGCGAGGGCGCGGCTGAAGTCCGTGAAATGGAAGTTGGCGCCGTCGCCGACCTTGGTCTCAAGACCGTCCTCATCCTTGCCCGCGCATCGCAATCGGACCAGCGAGGAGGCAGTGAACCGCTTGGCGCCGCACTCGGCGACCAGATCGCATAGCGCTTTGTCGGCGGCGAGGGCCGGATCGAGATAGCGCTTGTCACTGAGGAATCCGGCATACTGTTCTTCCGTCGGCAGCACGATCTCGCTTGCTGAAGCGAAGTGGTCCTCGCCCTTTCCCTGCGTGGGCCAGCAGGCGTCCTTTGCGAGCCGTTCGGCGACCTTGGTCACGAAGTGAGCTGGGCTCGCGGCGCCGTCGCCGAAAAGCGCCTTGAAGGAGTCGGCACCATATCGGCCGAACCAGTCGGCCTTGAGCAGATCGACGGTCAGATCTACGGCCTGATCGATGAGCCAGTCGTTCCAGACGTGGTCGTTGATCCCGCTACGATCGGTATTGAGTTCGAACGGCGCGCTGACGCTGACGACGCAACCAGTGCGGGAGGAAGGCGTCTTCAGCGGATAGTAGAAATAACCGTGCTGGGCGAGATCGATGCGCCGACGTGCGATCGGGACGGAGACCGCGATCTTTAGCCGCCCGCCGGGCAGCTTGTAATAGGCAGGGAAGCGGCGTGCGGCATGATCGGCCGGGATCTCGATCGACCGGAAGAATTCCTCCTCCTGGAACGGCACGCCCCTGTCGTCGCCATCGATGAGTCTCCCGCTCCGCGCCACCATGGTGACGCCCGGGGCACGGCAGTGTTCGGGCTTCGCGTCCTGCCTCCAGCGCAGCATCCGGCCCGTGCGAATCGAGCGGATATTCACCTCGCGCAGGCCGCGCTTCTTGCCGCTGAGCGCCAGCTTTACTAGCGTATCCGGCATTCCCGCCGCCATCAATCTGATGGCATGCTCCTCGCGCTCGACGGTGAAGGCCTCAAGCCTCTCGGTCGATTTCTGCCGGTACTGCACGTAGACACGAACACCCTTCTCGCCCCGCCACGCCGGGTCGCGCTCGCGCCCCGTTTCCTGGGTCTGAAGATCGAGCAGCGCGACCTGCCCGCCGGAGCGCACGTGGATTTCGTCACCAAAGCGGAAGAGCGAGCGCAGGCCGAAATTCTTCGAACCAATGCCGTTTTCTTTCGGCGCCACCACCTCTGCTTGCCGGCTGCCCATCACATTGCCGGTGCCGACGATCACCGAGAGCCGTTCCCATCCGTTGCGGTCAATGTTTCGGCCCGTGCCGGCTACCTCAAGCGAGCTGCTCCCGAAGGTGAGCGTCAGCGTCTCGCCGCCGCCATCATATTCGTTCTGGACGAGCTCGCGCAGTACGTCGCTCGCATCATGTCCCGCGACAAACTGCTCGATGAAGCTAGAGCCGATCCTGGTTCGCCGGCTGCCGCTGAAGTCGGGCGGCGCATAGTCGGGCTCTTTGACGGAAGGGGGGAGGATGCAGGCCTTTCCACGATTCCGAGCAGATCGGCTTGGGGGTGTGACCTCAGTCGTTCCACCCGGCCGCTCTAATTCCTCTGTTGCTAAATTCTTGTCCAAACTTCGCACCGCGCCGCTAGGATGATGGCAGCATCGTAGCGCGCACGTCATACACGCGCAACGACGCACGAAGGTTTGCTTTTTGTTGAGCGAGAGGCCGAGGCTGAGCGATTACGCAGGTGAGCGATCCCTAGTTCAGCGTCCGCAAATAGGTGCGTTGCTGCCGCTAACAAATCAATGCGGCAATGTCGCCTTAGGTTTAGGTTTGTTTGACGTCTGCCCTCCACGTGCCGAGGCTGGATGACGCGAGAGCGCCTGCGGGCAGACGTTGAATAAACCTCCAGGGACGAAACCGCGGAATGCTGCCGCGCGGTTTGGGCAGGGCGCGACCTATGGGAATTTGAAGTCAGTCGCTGTTCCCGGGATGGCCGGTGATTGGCGCATCGAACCGTCGGCCACGCACAGCTCGACACCGACGGCGGTCATTGGCGCCACGATCGCGCGTGCCGGAAGCGGCGAATGCTGGCGAGAAGGCATCGAACAACAGCCGGCCGCTGCCGGCGCCGGGAACTCGGGCGCCGATGCTGTCGTGTGACGAAAGAGCTGCAGGCGGTGCATCATGGTGGTGCGCGAATCGGCTGTCGACGCATGATGATCTCGACGACCAGCATGGCGCTGCCGCAGCAGCGACAGACGAAGGTTGGCGGTGGCGTGACGGCGCTTTCGTTGTCGATCGGTTCGGGTCGAGGCACATCGAGCAAGGCACGCGCCGTGGCCAGATTCTGCTGTCGCCCGGCATTGGCCAGCAGTCCGTAGTGACGGATGCGGTGGAAACCCGTTGGCAACACATGCAGCAGGAAGCGCCGCATGAACTCATCGGCGGCAAGCGTCATCGTCTTGTGGCGGGTACGCCCCTTGGCGCGGTAGTCCTTCCAGCGGAAGGACACGCCGTGCTCATCCATCGCCACCAATCGGCGGTTCGAGATGGCCACCCGGTGGGTGTAGCGGGAGAGGTAGGCCAATACGGCCTCGGGACCGGCGAACGGACGCTTGGCATACACCACCCACTCGCACCTCTTCAGCGGCACCAACCACCGGCCGAACGCGCCGGCATCGGCCAGGGGCGCGTGCTCGCCGAAGAATTGCAGCTGGCCGGCGCGATAGAGCTTCTCGAGTTCCTCGATGAAGCGCCGACGGAACAAGCGCGACAGCACGCGCACCGGCAGGAAGAACCCGCGCCGGCAAGCGACCCAGCGTTTGCCGTCTGGAGAAATTCCACCGCCGGGGACGATGCCATGCACGTGGGGATGATGCGTCAATGCCGAACCCCAGGTGTGCAGGATCAAGGTGGCGCCGATCTGGACGCCGAGGTGTTTCGGATCGGCGGCGATCGTCGTCAGCGTTTCCGCTGCGACGTCGAACAACAGCCGGTAGATCACCGCCTTGTTGGTGTAGGCGATGGCGCTGATCGGTTCGGGCAGCGTGAAGACGATGTGGTAGTACTCGACGGGCAGCAGATCGGCCTGTCGGGCCTCGAGCCAGCGCTGCGCGGCACGCGCCTGGCACTTGGGGCAATGTCGATTGCGGCAGGAGTTGTAGCTGATCTCCTCATGCCCGCAGGCATTGCAACGCAATGCGTGTCCGCCCAGCGCCGCGGTACGGCACTGTTCGATGGCCGACATGACCTTGAGCTGACCGAGGCTCAGGTGGCCTGACTGCTTTGCTCGCCACGCGGGGCCATGGGTGCGGAAGATGTCGGCGACCTCCAGGGCAGGCCGCCCCATGGCCGCGCTACGCGGAGTTCAGCTTCTCCAACGGGCTGACGACCTCGCGCAGGATGTCGGTGGCGACCTGGGCATACAGGGCGGTGGTTTCCAGCTTCTTGTGCCCGAGCAGGACCTGGATCAGGCGGATGTCGACCTTCTGCTCCAGCAGGTGGGTGGCAAAGGCATGGCGCAGCGAGTGCATCGATACCCGCTTGTCGATGCCCGCTTCGTCGGCGGCGGCGTGGATGGCGCGGTCGAGTTGCCGGGCGCTGAGGTGTCGGACCGGATCCTGACCAGGGAACAGCCAGCCGCCATCGAGCATCTTGCCCTGCGCATGGGCCACTCGCCACCACACGCGCAGCCGTTGCAGCAGCAACGGCGAAAGCATCGCATAGCGATCCTTCTGGCCCTTGCCTTGTTCAACCCGCAGCGTCATGCGCTGGCTGTCGATGTCGGCGACCTTCAAGGACACGACTTCGCTGATGCGCAGGCCCGTCGCATAGGCCAGTGCCAGGGCGGTTTGGTGTTTCAGGTTGCCGGTCGCAGCGATCAGGCGCTTCACCTCGTCCGGACTCAGGATCACCGGCAGCTTGCGCGGCAGATGCACCGGCTGCATCTTGGCCATCAGCTCGGGACGGTCGAGCGTGACGGTGAAGAAGAATTTCAAGCCGCAGATTGCCGCGTTGAGCGACGTGGGCGAGGTCCCGTGATCAACGAGGTACAGCTGGTAGTTCCGCAGATCCTCGACGGTCGCGGTATCCGGCGAGCGCCCAAGATACTTCGCGAAGTAGCGCACGGCGCGCACGTACCCTTCCTGGGTTCGATCGCCCAGCTTGCGCATCCGCATGTCCTCGATCATGCGCTCGCGCAACGGACTGATGCTCGGCTTCTGGGTTTCCATGGCTTGCTCCTGTCGAAAACGAGGCGGATCGCCTCATTTCCAACATGGCAGAGCACTGCCAATGCACACCCGCGACGTCCTGACCGTCCGAAGCGGTTCAGCACGCCCTACCGCGCGAGCGGTTTAGTCCATGGCCGAGCTGCTGACCATGAGCCGTCTCATCCTGCTACTGCAATGCGCAAGGATGGGACATCCACGGACTCGAAGCCGAATGGCGGGAATGGCGGGCGAAGAAGCAGATCGCGCCGCGCAGTCCGGAGCGGCCCTTCCTGGCCTTCTGCAAGCGGCGAGGACCACCATCTTGACGCAAGCGTTGAATTCGTCCGTGTCGAATAGCGAGTGGGCCGTCAAGCGGCCTGAACTACTGAAATATTCGCTGCTGCCAATCAACCGATTGCTGCACGACGTAGCGCAATGGGATGAAGCCGCGATTTGTAAGCGTTCCGATGACCTGCTCGTCCGGGCGCTCAAAATCTGGCCTCGCCATGTCTGAGCCTCGCACTGGGTCGGACAGGCGGCACCTGCACCGAGCGAAGTCGGAATACGACTAGGGAGTGAAGCCGGTCTTGCGGCCGGCTTTTTTTCTAGACTGTTTATGATTGATAAAGGACGTTATCATTCATGAAACTAGGGATAAAGGGACGAGAAGGGCGGCGAGGATGCCAGCCGAGATGGCAGGTTCATCGAGGCCGCGGACGCATTGTGGCTAAAGTACCGCACAACCTGTTCCTTGCCTACGATACCAATATTTGGTATATATAAATATTGGAAAGGAGAGCCCCGCCATGGCAAAGAACACCAGCGTGACGCTCGGCGAGCATTTCGAAGGCTTCATTACCAGCCAGATTGCCCAAGGCCGCTACGGTTCGGCAAGCGAAGTCATCCGCGCATCCTTGCGTCTGCTCGAAGAACATGAGCAGAAGGTGGAAGCCTTGCGCCGCGCCCTGATCGAGGGCGAGGAAAGCGGCGAGGACTCGCCCCTCGATTTGCAGGAGATCAAACGGGCCGCGCGGCGGCAAGCCGGTCTGGATGCGTAGGCCAGACAGGACCTGATCGGAATCTGGCGCTACCCCTACGAGGAATGGGGCGAGCAACACGCCGACAGATACCTGGACGAGCTCGAAGCCGGCATCGCCCGGTTGCAGGATCATCCCGGGCTCGGTCGCATGCGGGATGAGGTCAGGCAAGGCTATCGCTCACTCGGCATCAATCATCATGTCGTCTTCTACACCGTGGAGGGCGAGGTGATTCGCATCATCCGGGTGCTGCATGCCCGGATGGACCCGGACAGTCATCTGTAGATCATCCGGGGAGAAGCCCCTGCGGCCTGGCCGTTTCTTCCGCCCCGTCCGGCGGGCCGATTCTTCTAGTGTAGGGGCGCTAAAGGTTTTATGGTGGATGTTCATACATCCAGGTTCGATCATGGCAAACGATTCGACGACAAGGTGGACGGTGACGGTTTCCAGGGAAACCGATTTCGCACTGCGCGCTTTTCTGGGGGCTCAGGGAATGCGCAAGGGCGACATCTCCCGCTTCATCGAGGACGCCGTGCGCTGGCGGATGTTTGATCAGAACGTGCAGGCCATCAAGGCGCGCAACGCCGATATCCCCACCGATGAGCTGCAGGCGGCCATAGGCGAGGCCTGCGCCGCCGTGCGCGTGGATCGTTTCAGTGCGCGAATTCACGGCCCTGAAAGGAATGGCACGTGATGACTAATGGCGGCAGACGTTCGGAAGAGAAAAACGCGGAGCATGAGCCGGGTGAACCCAAAGCTCTCCGCGCGGATATCAGCCAGGGGATGACGGCCCTGATGGCCGGTCGGATCACCGACTTTGACATAGACAGGATCGTCAAACGTGGGAGAGTGCTCCTTGCAGAAAGAGGAGGCTTCGACGCATGAGCGAAGGTCTGGACCAGCCGGCAGCAGCGGCGAAGCTGCCTGCGCGGCAAGCGGCAGGAGGATTGGTCCTCCCCGCCCTGTTCTGTCCGAATGAGTCGACCAGCCGGCGCTTCATTGAGTTCTTCACCGCCAACATCCGTAACCCCAACACGCGCCGCGCCTATGGGTGGGCCGTGGTCGGGTTCGCCGCCTGGTGCGAGCAGGAAGCCCAGATCACAGTGCTGCGCGACATTGAGCCGGTGCATGTCGCCGCCTATGTCGAGACGCTGCAGACGCGCCTGTCGGCCCCCTCGGTCAAGCAGCACCTGGCCGCCATCCGCATGTTGTTCGACTGGCTGGTGGTCGGCCAGGTCGTCGCGATCAATCCGGCGAGCGCTGTGCGCGGCCCGAAGCACTCGGTCAAGAAAGGCAAGACGCCGGTGCTCGCCGCAGACGAGGCCCGCGCTCTGCTCGACGCGATCGATGTCAGCACGGCCGTGGGCCTGCGCGATCGCGCCCTCATCGGCCTGATGGTCTACACCTTCGCCCGAATCGGCGCGGCGCTCAAGATGCGGGTTGAGGATGTCTATGTGCAGGGCCGGCGCAGCTGGGTGCGGCTGCACGAGAAAGGCGGCAAGCAGCACGAAATGCCCTGTCATCACAATCTCGAGGAGTATCTGCACGCCTATATTGAGGGCGCGCAGCTCGCCGGCGCGGGCAAGGCCTTCCTCTTCCGCACCGCCATCGGCCACACCGGCAGACTCTCGGAGCGCCCGATGTCCCAAGCCGACGCCTATCGGATGATCGGTCGCCGCGCGGCCAACGCCGGCATCCTCACCCGCATCGGCAATCACTCCTTCCGCGCCACGGGCATCACCGAATACCTGCGCAACGGCGGCAAGCTCGAGATCGCGCAACAGATGGCCAACCACGAGAGCGCCCGCACTACCGGCCTCTACGACCGCCGCAATGACCAGCTCACCCTTGATGAGGTCGAGCGGATCGTGGTCTAAATCTTCGCGGCGCAACTCCTATGCCATAATTATTTACATGCTAAAGCACTACATGGCACATCGAATAGCCCGAAGTTTTCAGCAAATCCAGCGAAGTAATGCGGAACTGCGGGTGGTGCTCGGTCCGCTCTCTAAGCGTTTTGCGGGCATACAAGTGACCAGAGGCGGCCTCGTCCAGCGGGAGTAAACTAGGCGCACCAGGCTCGCCAGCGCCGACAACAGCCAGACTGATCCGCCCTTCTTGAACCACAGCCAGGGCAGGTAGCAGCGGACGATTCCGGCGATCGCGGTGACGAAATAGCGCAGCAAGGTCCTCACGTTCGTTGCGCAGACCGCCTTGGCGGAAAGAACGCGGCAGACCAAACCGGCTGGCGGGAGCAATAATCCACAGGAACCCCAGCACTTATCCACAAAAAATGGGGGTAACTTTCCATCCCCGAATACCGCGCCTACAAAACCGGCATGATCCTCGCGATCGTCGAGCACATCCACGAACAGGTGAATCGCGCGCACTGTCGATATGGACCGTGGCATGGACGCTGGCCGCCATACGATCGATCCCGCGCATTTCGGCAGCCTCCCCTTGAAACGCTGGAGCGGGCCCTGTTACAGGCCCAGCCCGGCGGAATGTTGCGGGTCTTTGCGGACGAACCCTGGCATCTCCACGACTTGCTGCAAGCGCTCGCCGACCGGAAATGCGCTGTCTCGCCCGGCTATCTTCAAAATCTGCGCGCCGCCGCGACCAGGACCGAACCGGTCGCCCCCAAGTGGCCGCTGCAGGACGAGGCCATGCGCCTGAGCCCCAAGGAAGGTCAGATCCTCCGCCGCCTCGCCGAAGGGCACTCCAACAAGGAACTCGCGCGCAAGCTGTTCGTGACCGAAAACACCGTCGAAACCCATTTGCGCCGAATCTACGGAAAGCTCGGGATCCGCAGTCGTACGCAGGCCGTAGCGCGGGCCTTGGAGTTGGGCCTCATCTAAGAACTTGATGCCGCCTTGCGTCCAGGCGGCCGCGGTCATTTCACGTCGGGGTCAGGCGCACCGACCGTGGCGTTTGTGATTCAATCGCACTGTACCGCACAACCGAAGCGCCCCAGTGAAGACCGAAACCACTCAACCCGGCCGTAAGGCCCAGCTCGACGCGCTGCTGCTCAAACTCCCGGGCGTCAGCGCCCGGAAAATCAGCGGCCTGGACGCCTATTTCGTCAGCGACAAGATGTTTGCCTGCGTCAGCGCCAACGGCGTTGGCCTACGCCTTCCCGTCGCCGTCGCGACCGAGGCGCAGTTTTCCCGGGCGAACGTCTCCGCGTTCCAGCCCGGCGGCCTGGCCAGCACGCGGGAATGGATCCAGATCAACCGCGAAGACGCAGCCGATTACGAGAAGGACTTGGAGCTCTTCGAGGCGTCGGTCGCCTTCGTGAAGGTCGCCGGGAGCCGCTAGCTGCGCCGTTCACGCGCTCCCGCTCGTCGTTCCGATAGGACACGGAGCATCGGCAGAATACCGAGCGCGGCGATCAAATGCTTGACCGGATGCCCCGAAAACAAGCCGTCTGTCAGCGTCCAGAGCAAGCGGTCAAGGAGCTCGAAGGCTTTCGCGACCCCGTACGCGAACAATAGCCAACCCCACGGCAGCCGAACCATTCCCGCGGCGACGGGAAGGCGGAACCACAGCAGCAGTACGCCAAGGCCGCCGAACTGGGTAACGAGGTAAAGCCTCAAGTCGCCCGAGAGCCTCCACAGAACAACGGCGACCAATCCTGTCATCTGCCACCCGACGAACCAGCGCCTGCCGGCCGCGGGTCCCAGCCTTTCCGCACCAAGGGAACCTACAGCCCCGGCAAACGCGATCGTCATTGCGAGCCGATCCCAGACGAGAGACGCGTCGGTTGGAGAAAGGTGGTACCAGACGCTCCCGATCCCGGTGAGCACGAGCCCCGTGAAGAAAACCGTCAGCGGCAAATATTGCGCGGGCATCGAGCGGGAGCAGCGCGGGAGCCCCGCCAGCCCGGCCGCGACGAATGCGAGGCTCGTCAACACGTCGGCCGCATGCGGCAGCGCGATCGGTCCCAGCGACAGCGCCCGCGAATCCGCGAACCGGTGGTAGTCCTGCGGCTGCGCAATCGGCGCGACGAACGCGAGTCCTGCAAACAGGAGGCAGACCCAAGCGAGCGCCCCATACTCGGCAATGCGCGAGGAACGCGTCACATCACGGATTCACTACAACTGGCGCCCGGAGTATGGCGGCAGCGAGCTCAGCCGCGCATCCTCGGTTGGGACGCCGACGGTGAAGTGATACAGGCTCTGCCATTCGCTCCCCGCTAGACCGAGCAATTCGTGCATCGAATCGTCGAAATAGCAGCCGATGCCGGTGCCGCGCAGCGCAGCCGCTTCCGCTTCGAGGTACAACGCCTGGCCGATCATGCCGCACTCGCGAAACAGCGCCGGGTAGCGCCAGGGCTCGCGTTGGGCGAGACCGAAGCGCCCCAGCATGCCGAGCGCGAAGCACGAATCGGCGGCAATTTCCTGATGGCAGCAGACGAGCTGCGCCGAAGCGCGAAGGTCGTAAGGGATCAGCAGGTATAGCGGCAGATGAGTCGGCCCGACCTTGTGCCACAACCAGTCATCGCGGAGCGCTGCCCGCAGTTCGTCGAGCACCGCCGCGTCGCGCAGCAAGATGTAAAGCCCCGCGTCGAGTCCGGTGACCCGATGTACGAGCAGCGCCAGGTGGACCTGCGGGCGCGACGCGCACGCGCTCCACGGCGGCACGCCCTGTCGCGGCAATACCGCATCGAGCAGCGCGAAGAAAGCTTCGGCAGTCATGCCGGAGACACCGTCGAACGCGAGCGCGCTGCGGCGCTGCCGGACCAGGGCTGCGACGCACAAGTCGAGGGTCGGCTCGGACGGCGCCGGAAACGTCGGCAGATCCGCCACCGCCTCCGGTGCGGTTCGCGGCTTGTGCACGGCGGCCTGAACGTCGTCGATCTCGTGCCAGTGCACATGACCCGTGCTGAGCCTGCTGGCCTGGCCCTGCCACGCGCAGCGCGCGCTGAGGACGCCGAGCAAGTCGACATCGACCACTGCCTGCGCGTCGCCGATCAGCATCAGCACGTCCGGCACTTCACGCTCGGCGGTGCCGAAGTCGGCTTCGCGATCCAGTCCGGCGAGGCGCGCGACGTCATCGTCGCCGACCTCATCGAGCACCCTCGCCCTCCATCCGAGCGCCGCCGCAGCGAGCGAAACGGCTGCGATCGCGTGTCCGCAGTCGTGCTGACAGTAGCGATACGCGCGCATGCCGTACTTCCATGCCTCGCGCCAGTGGATCGAGCTGAGCGCGACGAGCAGCGCCCGGCCGCGGAACGCCGCATCCCATTCGTTCGTTGCGCCCGCGCGCTGTTCCAGCACATGCTCACGACTCGAATAGTGATACACCCCTGCCGCGACGTCAGGCAGCGCCGGCACAATCAAATAGGCCTCGGTCGGATGCAGATTGCCACTCGAAGGATTGCAGCGTAGCGCCCAGCGCGTGCCGCCGAATTCCTTCCACGCGGACAGCGCCAGCGACAACTCGAACAGCAAACCGATGTGCGCGCGATCGAGCGGCGCCGCCACCGGCAGACGGCCACGGCGCAAGTCGTTGTAGCGCGTCTCGCAAGCATCGGCCGCCAGCGGCAGCACAACACGCGGCGCGCCGGCATAACTGCGCCACGGATCGGGCTGATTCGCCCAGTCGAGCCGGCCCGGTCCCAGCGCATAGCGCTCGGGTCGATGCTTGCTATTTTCATGATAGGCACGAACGGTCATGGCACCGGCCCATGGGTGGCGATCGCAGTATTTTCCATTATCGCCCCCGCCCTCGCGAGCTGCACGAGCGAAGTCGCACCCCGCCGAAATATCGGCCTTCCCGACAGCGGCGCGAGTCAGGCGTCGAGCCGTGCAGCCCCCGCCAGCCGCGGACTTCCGTCTTCATGCACTTCCTGATTGGGCCCAATGAGGAAGGATCGGTCGAACCGCCGCGAGTCGCTCTGGACCCGTGGCGCGCCGCGAACCGCGTGACGAAACCGTGTCGCGAGCGATGAGCCGGGCTGTCAGTTGCACGCTGGCGCCTCGCAGCCTCCCTGAAGAAGACCGCCGACTTTCGTCGGCGGCTCCGGTTTCGACGAAGCACCGGTTTTCCGGACCGGTGCGAAGGCGCTGACAGGCAAACCCCTATGACGAAACCCCGGGCCGAAGGCCGTCCCTGTTTCAGGGGCTGACAGGTCGCATGACGCACGTTTTTGCCGAAACGTGCAAAACGGTGGAAAACCGCAAAGACGATTTCTGTAGCCTCCGCTGCAGAAAGCGCCCTTCGTCGAAGGGCTCCCGAAGTGTCGAAAAAGGCAACCCGGGCAGGATATGAAACAGGATTTCGCCGCATTAGCGGAAAGGCGCCGGGCGGCTGCCCGCTTCGAGCACTCGCCCCGCTGCGGCCCGTACTCCGAGTGCCTCGGATCGAGCGACCCGATCGTGCGAATCGAGGACATCGCGCACATGCTGGCCAGCACCTGCTGCTTCGCCTAGCAGACGACGTTCTTCTATTCGATCGCGCAGCACGACTATCTCGTGAGCATGATCGTGCCGCCCGACGATGCGCTCGCCGCGCTGCTCGCGGACGCGCGGACGGCACTCGAGCAGCTGCTGCCGCAATGCTTCGAGACCGACGGTGATGCGGCCCCCTACATCCTCGCGCGGCTCGGCCTACCGAGCGGCCTGCCCCCGGCGGTCGAGCAGGCCGATTTCGTGCTGCGCGCGACCGAACGCCGCGATCTCGGCCAAGCGCACGACCCCGCGGTGGCGCCCCTCGAGGGGGTCGGGCCGCTGCCGCTGAAGATCCAGCCGCTGCCTCCGCTCGTGGCGAAGCACCTTTTCCTCGATCGCTATTACGAGCTTCGGCCGCAGCGGAGTCCGAGCGCGTCCCCTGTTCCCGAGGGCGCGTCATGACGCAGCAAGCGTTCCCTGGCTTTTAGGACGCCGCGCATGCGATGCCCGGCCTGTGGCCCCATGCGAGGCGCCAATGACTTCACCATGGCCGCAGTGTGCGCCGGCGAGTTTCCCGGGAAGCGAGACCGGCGAGCTTTCGCTCGCAGGCGCGCGCCTTACGCAGATCCTGCTGCCGAACGAAAAGACCCGGCCGGAACACGCGATCGCGGTGGCGCTGTTGCCGCCGCCGAAGGAGGCATGAAATGTTCCTGAATGAAGACGAACTGCGCGACCTCACCGGCTACCAGATGCCCTCGGCGCAAAAGCGCTGGCTCACGGATCGTGGCTGGCCCTACGAGGAAAACGCCGCGGGATACCCGAAAGTGCTGCGCTCGGTTGTCGAGAAGCGCATGGGCGGCTCGACCGAACCTGTCCGGCGCAGGCAAGGCCCGAATCTCGAAGCTATCCTGCGATGATGGGACGTCAGCGAAAACATGGCCTGCACCTGCCGCCCCGCATGTACCTCAAGGGGCGCTCGTACTGGTACGCGGGAAAAGCCCGATGGATCAACCTCGGGCGAAGCCTCCCCGTCGCCCGGACGAAATGGGCCGTACTGGAGAACACCGACGCCCCGGCCGAGATGATGTCGAGCGTCATCGGCCGCTACCTGCGCGAAGTGGTCCCCGAGAAGGCCCCGAGCACGCAGGCCGGCAACAGGCTGGAAGCGGCGACGCTGACGAAGGTGTTCGGCCTCATGAAGCCGGCCGAGATCACCCCAGCGGACGTGTGGGACTTCATGCAGACGCGCGCGAAGACGTCGGAAAGTCCGCGCCAACCACGAACGGTCCCTGCTGCAGGACATCATGCGCCACGCGATCATGTGGGGGCACTGCAAGGACAACCCGGTGCGCGAGGTGAAGCCGTTCAAGGAAACCCCTCGCACGCGCTACGTCACCGACGCCGAGTTCGAAGCGGTCAAGCGGATCGCCTCTCCGATCGTGGCCGCGCTGATGGATCTGGCTCGCCTCACCGGCCAGCGCCGCGGCGATCTGCTCGCGCTGCGCCGCGATGCGATCACCCTTTATCTTCGCCAATTCTCGATACACAACACACCGACCCGGCAGAACTCCGCTTCGTTGGCCGTGACGACTACCAGTCCACGCGCCAGACCGCGGCCGACAATCTGGCAGTCGTAAGGGCCAGAAGCGTTACTTGGCGCGAAAGCGGCCATCAAGTGGCACGACTGCTTATTTGCGCGCCACATAAAATGGCGCGATACTGTCTACCGCGCCACATAAAAGCGATTTCATGCCAAAAAAAATCCTCGACGAGGAGCTCCAACCCATCCTCGAGCTGATCGCCCGGCATCCGGGCGGAATCGGCATCGACGGGCTGCTCAAGGAGATCGGCCCGGCCTTGCCGCGCCGCACCCTGCAACGCCGTCTGGCCAGCCTGGTTGCGCAACAACGTGTGCGAACCGAAGGCGAGGGGCGCGCCCTCAAGTATCGATTCCCGGAAACCGTCGGTTCATCGGACGTCGAATTGCCTAACCTTCAGGCCTCCGGAACAGGTGAAACGTACGTACCTCTGTCCACCGAGGGGACAGCAATCAAGGCCTACGTTCGCCAGCCGCGCCAGCAACGCAAACCCGTCGGCTACCAGATTGGCTTTCTGGAGCAATACCACCCCAACCGGACAGCCTATCTGCCTGCCGACTTACGCGCCCAACTGCACAGCATGGGGCGCTCGCCCGCCGAGCAAGCGACCGCGGGCACCTTCGCGCGGGACATTCTCAACCGCCTGCTCATCGACCTCTCCTGGGCTTCCTCGCGCCTCGAAGGCAACACCTACAGCCGGCTCGATACCGAGCGCCTGATCGAATTCGGCGAGGCCGCCGAAGGCAAGGATGCACTGGAAACCCAGATGATCCTGAACCACAAGGCGGCCATCGAATACCTGATCCGCGACGTCGAACGCGCCGGCCTCTCAGCGGAAACCGTCATCGCCCTGCACGCCTTCCTGTCCGACGGTCTGATGCCCGATCCGCTCACGTGCGGCCGCCTGCGTGCGCGCTCGGTCGAAATCGGCGGCAGCGTCTATTTGCCGATCGCCCTGCCTCAGCGGCTGGAGGAGTTGTTCGGCATCGTGCTGCGCATCGCCGCCGAGATCGACGATCCCTTCGAGCAGGCCTTCTTCCTGATGGTGCATCTGCCCTACCTGCAACCTTTCGAAGATGTGAACAAGCGCGTCTCGCGGCTGGCCGCCAACATCCCGCTGATCCGGCACAACCTCTGCCCGCTGTCCTTCATCGACGTGCCGCAGCAGGCCTATGTCGATGCGATGCTCGGCGTGTATGAACTCAACGACGTCGCCCTGCTGCGCGACGTCTTCGTCTGGGCTTACGAACGCTCCTGCCAGCAATACGTCGCCGTGCAGCAGCAGCTCGTCCCGCCCGACACCTTCCGCCTGCGCTACCGCAACGAACTTGCCGAAACCGTCGCCGCCATCGTGCGCGGCGGGCAGCGCGCTGACGAAGCGGCGATCCGCGCGGTCATGCCGGCCACGGTGGGCAAAGACGACCGGCCGCGTTTCGTCGCCCTGACGTTGGCCGAGTTCAACACGATTCACCCCGGCAACGCGATTCGCTTCGGGTTGAGGCCCCTGGAATTTTCGGCGTGGCTAGAGCAGCATGGCGCTTCGTGAAGCCACACAAATCTCACGCAGGGTTTCAGGCCTGTCGCCAGGCAGCGATGCAGGAGCGGCGCGGCAGCGGTCAACCCGGCTTCCCGCTTCGGTGCCGCGCCCCCCATGCCCATTCCATTACACACAACGCGAACGTCATTGCGTAAGCTCCTGACCTTTCCGATCTGACGACACCATCCATGAGCTGGGCTGCCGACGAATTTGAAACCATCGACCTGGGCGACCAGCGCCTGAACCGGCGCACGGTGCTGGTGGCCGAGCGGCTGGCGGCGCGGCCGACGGCGAGCATCCCGGCCGCCTGTGGCGGCTGGGCGGAGACGCAGGCCGCGTACCGGCTGTTGTCGGACGACGACATCGGCTGGGCCGACATCCTGGCGCCGCACTTGGCGGGCACCGATGAACGCATGGCGGCACATGCGGTGGTGCTGTGCCTCCAGGACACGACCGAACTCGACTTCAACGGCCAAGCGATCGAGGGGCTGGGACCGCTGTCGTTTGAAGCGCAGCGCGGGATGTACCTGCACCCGACCTACGCCGTGTCGCCGGCACGTGAGCCCTTGGGCGTGCTCGATGCGTGGATGTGGGCGCGCGAACCGAAGGCCGACGATGGCACGCGCAGCGGCCTCACCGAGAGCGGGCGCTGGATCGAAGGCTACGAGCGGATCGCCGAACGCGCGGCAGCGTTGCCCGCCACCCGCCTGGTGTATGTCGCGGATCGGGAAGCCGATATCGTCGCGCTGATGGCGCGGGCGCGCGAGCTGGGTTGCCGGCCGACTGGCTGCTGCGCTCGCAGCACAACCGCGCGCTGCCCGGCGGCGACATGCTCTGGCCCCGCGTGCTGGGCGCAGAACCGTTGGGGGAGATCAGCTTCACGATCCCTTCGCGCAAGGGGCAAAAGGCGCGGCAGGTGCGGCAGGTGCGGCAGCAAGTCTGGTCTTCGCGCGTCAAGCTCAAGGCCGGGCCCCGCGATCAGCTCGAGGCAACGTGCGTGATCGCCCGTGAGATGGGTGCACCGGCCGGCGTGAAGCCGGTCGAGTGGCGGCTGCTCACCAACCGCGAGGCGGCCAGCTTCGAGGCGGCAAGCGAACTCATCGACTGGTACCGGGCGCGCTGGGAGATCGAACTGTTCTTCCACGTGCTCAAGAACGGCTGCAAGGTCGAGGCGCTGCAACTGGCGACGGTGCCGCGCCTGGAGCGCGCGCTGGCGCTGTTCATGGTGGTGGCCTGGCGTATTGCCCGGCTGATGCGGCTCGGGCGAACCTGTCCCGAGCTCGAGGCCGAATTGCTCTTCGAGCGTGACGAATGGCAGGCGGCCTTCATCCTGAACAAGCAGCCTCCTCCCAACAAACCGCCTGCGCTCAACGAGATGGTGCGCCGGGTGGCCAGGCTCGGCGGCTTTCTCGGGCGCAAGGGCGACGGCGAGCCCGGCGTGAAGACGATCTGGATCGGTCTTCAGCGCGTCATGGATTTCGCGGCGGGGCTCAAGTACGCGCGTGACCAGCATGATGAATGAATTGTGTGTAACGGAATGCCCCATGCCGGGGTGAACTTGTCGCCGCCCGCCAGCAGGATCACCACTTCCAGGCCGCGCTGCGTGAAATACACGGGTTAGCCTGGCCCATAATGGATTCACATCTCCGAGACCCCTCATGTGCCCGGCGAAATCCGGACCAGCCGGAACGTTAGTTTTTCCGCAAACTTTTCCTCAGAAGGAGGGAGTTTGTCATGAAGAAGAAGCGGTTTTCGGTTGAGCAGATCGTCGCCATCTTGAAGCAGGCAGAATTGGGCATGCCGGTCGCCGACGTGGTTCGCCAGGTCGGCGTCTCCGAGCAGACGTTCTACCGCTGGAAGAAGCTCTACAGCGGCCTGCAATCCGATCAGGTTCGCGAATTGAAACAGCTGCAGGATGAGAACAGCCGGCTCAAGAAGCTAGTCGCGGAGCTGAGCCTCGACAAGGCAGTCTTGCAGGAGGTCTTGTCAAAAAAGTTTCCCGGCCCGCGCTGAAGAGGACCGTGGTGGCCTATGTCATGAGCCACCACGGCTACAGCGAGCGCCGGGCCTGTCGACTGACCAGGCAGCATCGCTCGGTGCAGAAGTACCAAAGCGTGCTCAATCCCCGAACAGCGTTGCGCCAGCGCATGAAGGAGCTTGCAGCGACGCGAGTCCGCTACGGCTACCGACGAATCCAGGTGATGCTCAACCGTGAAGGTTGGCAAGCAGGAAAGAACCTGGTTTGTAAGGCTCCGGCGAACCCGTCTTGACGCGGCTGTTCAGCAGTTCGACGGCTGCCAACGATGAGGCAGCAACTCGGCAATGCGGCTGTGAGGCTGGCTGGGCAGGCGAGCGAGGACGTCCTTCAGATAGGCGAAGGGTTCGTGGCCATTGAGGCGCGCGGAGTGGATGAGGCTCATGATCGCGGCGGCAGGAAGGGAACCGGCGAAGAGCCAGTTCTTGCGCCCGAGCGCCAGTTCCCGTTCATTCTGCCCATATCGGGCAGGAAACTGAAGTCCATTATCGATGGCATCCGTTGTATGGGCGCCGCGTCAAGGTTCGCGACATCGAGCAGCGTGGCCGAGGCCACGTAGTTCACGTTGAATCCGACCCTGGCGTAGTCAAAGTGATCGCAGCATGGATGCTCGATCCTGCCGCGTGTTCAGCCATGAAACTGGGTGAGCCGAGGGTCACTGTGGCGGCGTTGTGCGATCTGCATCAACTGCTTGTCGATCGACGTTTGCGAGGAAACTCGCCGGACGATTCCAACACCGTCCGGGAGAAACGCAATGGACAAGCTGCCCAACGTCGTTCCAGCAGACCTGCAGTCGCCGTGGTCGGTGCCGCGACAAATGAACATGACGTTCGACCCCGTCGAACTTCAGGGGATGAGCTCGGCCCAGCGGACAAGGGCAATTACACATCTTGCGAGCCTGCTGATGCAGGCCGCCGGCGTCGTCACAGCGAAGGAGCATGACGATGACGAACATTGATCGTTTGCCAGCGCTTTTGCTCAATCGCAAGGCGGTAGTCTATGTTCGGCAGTCGACCCAGACTCAGGTCCAGATGAATCTGGAAAGCCAGCGCCGCCAATACGAACTGGTGGAAGAAGCAAAGCGTCGTGGATTCCGCGACAGAGATATAGTCAAGACTGGTGTATGACCAGATCCTGATAGAAGGGCTTGATGAGGCGGCGTGCCTCTGCTGAGAATTGAGTTGTCGAGACCAAATTTTCAGCAACCACGGAGGCGCGCCTTGAAGAAGGATACGAGTGAGCAGAAGGTCACGCAATCGCAAGTGGGGGTGTCGCTGGAGGAGCTGATCCGGCGCGGCGCGCGGGATCTGATCCAGAAGGCGATTGAAGTGGAGGTGCAGCAGTTGTTGGCCGAGTACGAGAACGTGCGGATGCTGGGCGGTAGCCGAGCGGTGGTCAGAAATGGCTACCTGCCGGCACGCGAGGCGCTCACGACGGTCGGCAACGTCGAGGTGCGGGTGCCCAAGGTGCGTGACCGCTCGGGCGGCGGGGTGAAGTTCAATTCCGCCTTGGTGCCGCCGTATGTTCGCCGCTCGGCGCGGGTGTCGGCGGCGCTGCCCTGGCTGTACCTGAAGGGCATTTCGACGGGTGACATGCGCGAGGCGCTCACCGTGCTGCTCGGCGATGAGGCCCGCGGACTGTCGCCCAATGTGGTCAGCCGCCTGAAGGCCGAGTGGGCCACCGAGTACGCCGGCTGGATGAAGCAGGACCTGTCCGGGCGCCGTTACGTCTACTGGTGGGTCGATGGCGTCCACACCAGCCTGCGCGGCGAGGACGATGCCCGCCAGTGCCTGTTGGTCGTCATCGGCGTGAGGCGCGATGGCACGAAGGAGCTGGTCACGATCGGCGACGGGTTGCGCGAATCGAAGGCATCCTGGCTCGAGTTGCTGCGCGACCTGAAGGCTCGCGGCCTCGAAGTCGGTCCGCGCCTGGCAGTAGGCGACGGGGCGCTGGGCTTCTGGGCCGCGCTCGACGAGTTCTACCCCGAAACCCGCCGGCAGCGCTGCTGGGTGCACAAGACCGCCAACGTGCTCAACGCCCTGCCCAAGAGCCTGCTCGCCAGGGCGAAGGCGCAGCTTCACGAGATCTGGATGGCACCGACGCGCGCGCGGGGGCTGTAACCGCCTTCGATCGCTTCGTCGAGAGCTACCAGGCGAAGTACCCGAAGGCGGCCGAGGCTGTGTAAAAACGGTTCAACCTGCGCTGCCCGGCGTCCGCGTCGGCAGGACTCTTGGCAATTCAAGTCATTCGCTGGCGGCGAGGCGGCGTTATTGAGGACGTAATAGACCTGCTTCAGGCCCGCATCGCTGCCATCAGTGCCTCGTTTCCCATCAGATTCATTACTCGCTTCAGGTTGTACGCCAGAACGTGCAAACTCATCTCCGTTCGGACGCGTTCGAGGCCCTTGGTCAGAAAGTGGGTCGCGCCCATCCACGCCTTGAGGGTGCCGAAGGGGTGTTCGACCGTCCGACGTCGGATACGCATACTGTCCGGCGCTTTATCGAGCCGCGCCTGCATGACCTCCAGCTCTTCCTCATGCACCCAGCGGCTCACACGCCGATAGTCACTCGGGGTGCATTGGTGCTTGAGGGCACATCGCGGGCAGGATGAGCTCCAGTAGCGATTCATCGTCAGCCTCGCCTCGACTCGCGCAAAGCGCCAGATCAGGCGCTCGCCGGCTGGACAGACGTACTCGTCGTTGTCACGGTCGTACACGAAGTCTGCCCGGTCGAACCGCCCCTCGGCTTTCGCGTTGGAAGTCGTGCTTTTCGGAACGAGCGGCACGACGCCGGCTTTGTGGCAGGCGAGGATTTCCTCGCTCTTGAAATAGCCCCGATCGGCGATTGCCGTGAGGTACTCCACTCGCATCGCCTTGCGGGCCTGCTTGCCCATCTTGCTCAGTTGATCTCGGTCCAGCCCGTCGTTGGTTACCTCGTGGGCGACGATCAGGTGGTTCTTGGTCTCGACGGCCGTCTGCACGTTGTAGCCGACGATGCCCGTGCCCCGCGTCTTCATCGAGCGGGCGTCGGGATCCGTGAGGGAAACCTGCTTGTCGGGCGCGTTCTCGAGCTGCACGCCGATCGCTTCGAGTTCCTTCATTCGCGCCTTCAGCGTCGTAATCTTGTCCTGCAGTCGCTCCTTCTTCGCCTGGGCCACAGCCGGCTCTTGCCGGTCAGCGCTGTCCATCTGTCATCGACCGGCACATTGAAGCCAGTTGATGATCGGCACATTGAGGCCAGGGCGTGATCGGCATATTGGAGCCAGTCACGGATCGGCACATAGGCGCCAGCGCCGGATCGGCGTAATGGAGCCAGCGTTGTTCTGACGGACGTCTCGACCTTGAGCGGTCCATCGCTACCCTGCCGGGTTTTGGTTTGGCAGGAGGGAGCCGGTGGCCCGCAGGAGCATCGAGATGTACGAGTACCGCCAGGCCCTGATGCGCATGCGTCAGGGCGACTCCGAGCGCGAGATCGCGCGCGCGAAACTGATGGGACGGGCGAAGGCGGCCCGTTTCCGGGAGTTGGCCGCCGCCCGCGGCTGGCTCGATCCGGCGCAGCCGGTGCCGGAGGACGCCGAGATCGCCGCGGCGATCGGCCGGCCGCGCCTGCCGGTGACCGCGCAGTCGTCGATTGGCGCCTACCGGCCGCTCATCGAGCAGTGGTTGGCGCAGGGCGTGTCGGGCGTGGTGATCCACGCCACCCTCAAACGCGAGCACGGTTTCACCGGGCACTATTCCAGCGTGCGCCGGCTCATTGCCGCGATCGAGCGCGAGCGCCCGCCGGAAGCGACCGTGCGCTTGTCGTTCGCGCCGGGCGAAGCGGCGCAGGTCGATTTCGGCGCCGGCCCGCAGCTCGTGGATCCGGCCACGGGCGAGCTGCGCCGCACGTGGGCCTTCGTGATGACGCTGTGTTTCTCGCGGCACCAGTACGTCGAGTTCGTGTGGGATCAGAGCGTGCGCACCTGGCTCGGCTGCCATCGGCGCGCCTTCGAGTGGTTCGGCGCGGTGCCCGCTCGCCTCATCATCGACAACGCCAAGTGCGCGATCACCAAGGCGTGCGCGCACGACCCCGAGGTGCAGCGCGCCTACGCCGAATGCGCCGAAGGCTACGGCTTTCGGATCGACGCCTGCCCGCCCCAGGATCCGCAGAAGAAGGGGATCGTGGAGGCGGGCGTCAAATACGTGAAGGGCAACTTCCTGCCCACGCGCAGCTTCCGCGATCTGGCCGATCTGAACGCCCAGGCGCGCGATTGGGTGTTGCAGGAAGCGGGGCTGCGCATTCACGGCACGACGCGGGTGCAGCCGCTCGCGAGCTTCGCCGTCGAGCGCAGCGTGCTGCGGCCGCTGCCGGCGGTGCCGCCGGATCTGGGCACCTGGCACCAGGTGGCGGTGCATCGCGACTGTCACGTCAGCTTCGAGCGCGCGCTGTACTCCGTGCCGTTCGCCCTGGTCGGCAAACGCCTGTGGCTGCGGGCGACCGACACCGTCGTCACGGTCTATCAGGACTTCAAACCGGTCGCCACCCACGCCCGCGCCCGTCGTCCCGGCGAGCGGCGCACCGTCACCGACCATCTGCCGCCCGCCGCCCAGCGCTTCTTCGCGCACGACCGCAGCTGGTGTCTGCAGCAGGCCGCGGAGATCGGCGAGGCGTGCGCCCGGCTCATCGGGCGGCTGCTCACCGACCGCATCAGTGAGCGGCTACGCGCCGCCCAAGGCGTGCTGCAGTTGAAGAGCCGCTACGGCGCGGCGCGCCTGGAGGCCGCCTGCGCGCGTGCGCTCGACCACGACAGCCCGCATTACCGCACCGTCAAGACCATCCTCGCCGGCGGCCACGACCTGCAGCCGCTCACCGCGGTCAGCACCGAACCCTATGCCGACCGCGCCCGCTTCGCTCGTGCCACCGCGGCGCTCTTCGCTGACGAATCCCCCTCGCTTCACTGACCGGGCGCACGCCCATCTCACCCAAGGAGTCTCTCACCATGAATCCCGCCACCGAACTGGCGCCGCAGCTCAAGCAGTTACGCCTTTCCGGCATCCTCGACTCGCTCGAGGCCCGCAACCGCCAGGCCATTGACGCGAAGCTCGCCTACACGGAATTTCTCGCGCTACTGATCCAGGACGAGGTCGCGCGGCGCGAGCAGAAGAAGTTCGCCACGCGGCTGCGCCGCGCGGCGTTTCGCGCGACCAAGACCCTCGAAGGCTTCGAGTTCGACCGGCTGCCCTCGACCAACCGCGCGCTGGTGCATGATCTGGCCACGGGGCGCTACATCGACGAGCGCGCCCCGGTGCTCATCGTCGGCCCCTGCGGCACCGGCAAGAGCCATCTCGCGCAGGCGCTCGGCCACTGCGCGGTGCGCCAGGGGTTTGATGTCGTGTTCGCATCCTGCTCGCAGCTGCTCGCGAGCCTGAATGCGGCGCGGGCCACCGGCGCGTACGAACGGAAATTGATGCAGCTCGCGCGCGTGCCGGTCCTCATCATCGATGACTTCGGCCTCAAACCGCTGCGCTCGCCCGCCGACGAAGATCTGCACGACCTGATCGCCGAGCGTTACGAGCAGGCGGCCACCGTCGTCACCAGCAATCTCGACTTCACCGAGTGGGACCAGGCCTTCCCCGGCAACCGACTCCTCGCGTCCGCGACCGTCGATCGCCTGCGCCACAATGCCTACTGCCTGACCCTCGACGGGGCTTCCTACCGCGCCCCGCGACAGGGTCCGAACAAGGCCAAAACGGCCCTTGCCGGCACCCCGAAAAACAGCCAATCTTGAACCCCCGCAGACGTTCGTCAGAGCCCGTTCCTGCTGGCTCCTATATGCCGATCATCGGTGGCTCCATTGTGCCGGTCAGTGACACCATCTCGACCAGGTAGCGCTCGATGCTCGATTCGATCTCTTCCATGCGCCGTTGCAGCTTGGCGCTGGTGAAGTTGCGATCGCGGTTATTGACTGCCTTGAATTTGCTGCCGTCGATCGCGACCACCGCTTCGGCGAACAGTCCCAGTTCGCGGCACAGCACGACGAACTGGCGACAGACGCCACGGATGCCCTTCGGATTGTCCTTGCGGAAGTTGGCGATGGTCTTGAAGTCGGGCGTCAGGCGTCCGATGAGCCACATCAACTCCAGGTTGCGCTGAGCTTCGCGCTCCAGGCGCCGACTCGACTGGATCCGGTTCAGGTAGCCGTAGATGTAGAGTTTGAGGAGCGCGGCCGGATGGTAGGCGGGGCGTCCGGTGGCCGCTGGATCGACGCCAGCGAAGCCCAGCTTGCGCAGATCAAGCTCATCGACGAAGACGTCGATCACCCGTACCGGATTTGTCTCGGCGACAAAGTCATCCAGACTCTCGGGTAGTAATGCGCTCTGTGTCCGGCACTGTCCTTCGATGAATCGTTTCATGGCACCCGATCACCCTGACAACAATGCCAATATCATGCCATAAGAGGCGTTTTTACACAGCCTCGGCCGACAAGCTCGTCGCCGATCGCGACGCGCTGCTCGCCTTCTACGACTTCCCGGCCGAGCACTGGATTCACCTGCGCACGACCAACCCGATCGAGTCGACCTTCGCCACCGTGCGTCACCGCACCACCCGCACGAAGAACTGCGTGTCGCGCGCGAGCTTCCTGGGCCTGGCCTTCAAGCTCGTGCACGAAGCCGAGAAATCTTGGCGGGGGATTCGCGGCTTTAAGCGCATTGCCGAACTGATGGGCAGCGTCGTCTTCAAGGACGGCGAACCCGTGAAGGAGCAAGAGCAGGAACAGCAGCGGCTCGCCGCCTGATCAGCCAGGCCGGATGGGTTCATACACCAGAACTGACTTTAGCTCCCGACCTGCCCGAGCAGACCGATTGTGCCGTCGTTGTGCTTGAACGAAATCTCCGTCGTGTCGTGCAAGACCAGAACATGGTCGTCGACGAGGGAAGCGCGTTCGCGGGTCGAATGAAAAGGTCCTGACAGGATCGCTTCTTCGCTGACCCGTGGAGTCGAGAAGAAACGGTACGCCGCCTTCGTGTTGGCCCAGTCCTGACAGGCAAACGAAATACTCTTGCCTGCGCCCTCGGTCAGTTGCTGGAGCAGAGTTCGAAACCGCTTACCCAGCCGCTCGTCCTTGAACTCGGAAGTCGCCACCTCGTCCTCTGCCCACGACCCCACTTCCAACTGAGCACTCGAATGGACGTCAATACCGCTGCCCCCGTATCAACTTACATCCGGCAGTGACACAAAGCTTAGGCAACGCTTTAACAACGCACTATAAGCGAATGAATCATATGGGCAATAGAAAGGTTCGTGGAGCGCTTACATCGAAATTCAGCAGTCGGGTTCGTCGGCTCGTTGCTGAAACTGGAAAGACAAAAGCTTGGGGTCGAAGCACGAAAAGTATGAAGTTCACCAGCCCCACCGCACAGTGTTTTCACAAATTTCTCAATCAGCTGAAAACCGCTTTTCTTCCGCACTGCGCAAAGTATGGGTCTGAATTCACATTAAAAGGCAATTTTAAAGGGATGCCGATCTTCTGCGTTGCAACATCCATGGATTAAAAAAAAGATTGGCATGATCCATGCTTTTCTTGTGCAGCAGAGATAGCCACCTCGTGCCTCACGATGGACATTCGACGTCAGGAAATAGTCCCGCAAGCAGCCGAATTCCAATTGCCAAGTTTCAGCTACTTAAAGCCATGTTCATTTTATCAATTCATAAAATTACTAAAAAAGGACATGTATTGCCGCACTAACTCTGCCATTTGAAACGCTTCTGCAACAAGCCTCCATCCCTAATGGGGTATAGGCAAAAAAGGCGGTAGTTATATTTCCTTAAGGAGGAAGACATGAACGACAAGCAGTCTTGTTTTAACTCCGGTTTTACGCCGCCGGTTTCGCCAAGCGGTAAGACTATTGTCGCCGTTTGCTCTGGCATGGTGATTTCAGGCGCAGCTTTCGGCATCACCCTCGATACGGGCAACCCGGACCTGTCGATGCGCTGGGACAACACCATCAAATACAATGCGAGCTGGAGGGTCGAGAAACAGGAAAGCAGCGGCCCTGCTTCGGATGCAGGCGCCCGGATCAACACCAATGACGGCGACCGCAACTTCAACCGCGGTCTGATCTCGAACCGAGTCGACCTGTTGTCCGAATTCGATCTGCGCTACAAGAACAACGTGGGGATTCGCGTCAGTGGCGCCGCTTGGTACGACCAGGTTTACAACGAAGACCACGACCGCAGCCAACGCCACGCCTGGTCGCTCAACCAGCGCTCCGCAGATTTCGATGAATTTACGACAGCGACCGAAAAGCTGCATGGCCGCAAGGCGGAGTTTCTCGATGCCTTCGTGTATGGCCGCACCGAGATCGACGGCAAGGGGCTGAACCTCAAGGCGGGGCGTTTCACCCAGCTCTACGGCGAGACGCTGTTCTTTGGCGCAAACGGCATCGCCGGCGCGCAAACGCCGCTCGATCTGGCGCGCGCGCTGTCGGTGCCGAACTCCCAGTTCAAGGAAGTCGCGCGCCCGGTGGGGCAGGTGTCGGCGCAGCTGCAGCTGAGCGCCGACTTGTCGATCGGCGCCTACTACCAGTACGAATGGCGCGAGTCGCGCCTGCCGGGGGCCGGGAGCTACTTCTCGTTCGCCGACTTTGCCGGCGCCGGCGGAGAATTCCTGTACGGCCCGTTCGGCCCGAACGGCACCTTGCGCCGCGCGCAGGACATGGACGCGCAGGACTCGGGCCAGGGCGGGGTACAAGTCAAGTTCCGCGCCGGCGACACCGAGTACGGGCTGTACGCTGCGCAGTTCCACGACAAGCTGCCGCAGTTCTACATCCGGCCCGGGGTCAATGCCGATCCGGCCCACGGCGTCGATGGCGACTATGCTCTTGTCTATGCGGAGAACATCCGCACGGTGGGCGCGAGCTTCGCAACGCTGCTGGGCGAGACGAACGTCTCGGGCGAACTGTCGTTTCGCGAGAACCAACCGCTAGTGGGCACCGGCAACGTCATCGTCGGGCTGGGCGGCGCGGACAACGACGACGACGCGACTTTCCCGAAAGGCCGGACGATGCACGTGAGCCTGTCGGCGATCAGCGTGCTGGCGGCCAATGCGCTGTGGGAAGGGGCTTCTTTCGTCGGCGAGTTCGCCTACAACCGGGTATTGAACGTCACCGACAACCGCGCGGCGCTCGATCCGAATGCCACGCGCGAGGCGAGCGCGCTCCAGTTCGTGTTCACGCCGGAATATTTCCAGGTCGCGCCCGGGCTCGACCTGCAGGTGCCGATCGGGGTGAGCTACGGCCTGACCGGGCGTTCATCCGTCAATGGTGTGCTGTTCCCGTCCGAAAACGGCGGCAACGTCAGCGTCGGCGTCAAGGCCGATTACCGCAAGACCTGGCAGGCCGGCCTGAACTACACCCACTACATCGGCGATTCGGGCTCGATCGTCAATCCCGCGGGCGAGTTGTCCTATGACAACTTCCACGGCGACCGCGATTTCGTGTCGCTGACGGTGCAGCGCACGTTCTGATTCATCATAAATAAACGAGGAGACGGGACATGTTCAAAAAAACTTTGCTGTGCGCATCGCTGCTGGCGCTGGTCTCGGGTGTGCACACGGCCGCGGCGGCCGTCAGCGCCGAGGACGCGGCGAAACTCAAGAGCTCGCTGACGCCGCTCGGCGGCGATAAAGCGGGCAACAAGGACGGCACGATTCCGGCGTGGACGGGCGGCCAGACCCAGCCGGTGGCCGGCGCCAAGGTGGGCGACATTCCGGTGAATCTTTTCCCGAATGAAAAGCCGCTGGTGCAGATCACCGCGGCGAACATGGCGCAGCACGCCGACAAGCTCTCCGAAGGCACGCAGGCGCTGCTGAAGAAATACCCGGATACGTTCCGTGTCGACATTTATCCGACGCACCGCACCGCGACCGTGCCCACGCACATCGCCGACAACACTTTCAGGAACGCGACAAACTGCAAGACGATCGCGGGCGGCGCCTCCATTGAAAACTGCTTTGGCGGCCTCCCGTTCCCCATTCCGCAGGCCGGCGTCGAAGTGGTGTGGAACTACCTGTTGCGCGTTGAAGCCGAATCGATCGAGTTCGGCTTCAAGAACATTGTCGGGTCGGCCGATGGAAATCACACGCTGGCGACGCGCAATGACAACTTCTTCCAGCATCCCTACAACTACAAGGATGGCTCGTGGGAGACGTGGACGAAGAACGGAAACGGCGAGTATTTCATGCAGCGCTTCAGCACGACCGCGCCGTCCTTCAAGGTAGGCGAATCGCTGGTGATTCGAGACAAGATCGACCCCCAGACTCCGCGTCAGGCCTGGCAGTACCTCGTCGGCCAGCGCCGCGTGCGGCGCGCACCGACGGTCGCCTACGACACGCCGGACTTCGTCGCCTCGGGCGCGAACTACTTCGACGAGGTGCAAGGCTTCTTCGGCCACCCCGACCGCTACGAGTGGAAGCTCGTCGGCAAGCGGGAGATGTACATTCCTTACAACAACAACGAACTGGTCACCGCCAAGGTCTCCGAAGCGTTCGACAAGTTCCACCTGAATCCGGCCAAGGTGCGCTGGGAGCTGCATCGGGTGTGGGAAGTCGAAGCGACGGTGGTGTCGGGCAAGCGCCATGCGGTGCCCAAGCGCAAGTACTACTTCGACGAAGATACGTCGCTGCTGGCATTGATGGACGGCTACGACTCCAAAGGCAAGCTATGGCGCACGTCCCAGGTGCCGAACTTCTTCGTGCCGGCCGTTCCGGCGTTGCTCGCCAAGCAGGTGACGGTCTTCAACCTGCAAGCGGGCACGATGAGCACGGTGCAAGGCCTGAACGACGAATCGTATCGAGTCGTGCCGCGCAAGCCCGAAACCTTCTTTACCGGGGACGCGGTCGCCGCCGACGCGGCGCGCTGATCTGGTCCGTGGCGGCTGGTAGCCGCGGCAAGGCCTGCCCGCCTGGGGTGGGCAGGCCTTTCACACGAATTTTTCCGTTTTTGAACGACGCACCAGCCGCAGCACGGATCCGCCCGGGGTCCGCGCTGCCCCACCGGAGCGCAGACGCGAGTCAGTAACATGGTATTGAACCTTGCAGTACGGCCCGTCGTGGCTGCAACTCTTTTCAGCTTGCTCTGGCCCTTGGGGGCCGCGGCCGCCTTGAGCGAGCCGGTGCCGGATCTGATGGAGGTGGCGGCCAGTGCTGATGTGCGCGCCACCAGTTCGGTGCAGCTGGCGGTGACGCACGCGGGCGAGCGACTGGTGTCGGTTGGGGTGCGCGGCACGGTGCTGTTATCCGACGACTGCGGCAATAGCTGGAGACAGGCGAAGACGGTGCCCTCGAGCGTCGCGCTGACCGCCGTCACCTTCGTCACCGACCAGTTGGGCTGGGCGGTCGGCCATAGCGGCGTCGTGCTGCATTCGCGCGATGGCGGTGAAACCTGGGTGCGCCAACTCGACGGCCGCCAGGCGGCGCAGCGCGTGTTCGAAGAGGCGAAGGCGCGCGCGGCAGCGGGCGAGGACGGAGCGGATCGTCTGCTGCGCGATGCGCAGCGAATCGTCGAAGACGGTCCGGACAAGCCGTTGCTCGGCGTGAGTTTCGCCAACGAGCGGCGCGGCTACGTGGTCGGCGCCTACGGCTTGGCGCTCGCGACCGACGACGGCGGCCAGTCCTGGCACGCGATCCAGTCGCGGGTGCCGAACCCGCGGGGGCTGCATCTCTACACCGTCCACGCCGACGGCGACCAGCTGTTGATCTCCGGGGAGCAAGGGGCGTTTTTCGGCTCGGCCGATGCCGGGGCTTCGTTCTCGGCGATCAAGACACCCTATGCGGGCACGTTCTTCGGCGTCCTCGCGCTCGGCGACGAGACGCTGCTCGCGTACGGCTTGCGCGGTAACGTGTGGCGCAGCAGCGACGCGGGCGCGAGCTGGACGCACATCGCGCTCGATCAGGACATCACGATCACGAGCGCCGTGCGGCTCAAGGATGGGTCGGTCGTGCTCGCCGACGAAAGCGGTCGGCTGCGGCGCAGCAACGACCGCGGGCGCAGCTTCACCGCCCTCGAAGTCAAAGCGCCCAACGCGATCACCGCGCTCGCCCAAGCCGGCGATGGCGCGCTCATCATGGCCGGGGCACGCGGTCTGAACCGCGTCGGCCTGGCTCAATTCATCGTCGCGGAGCGTAAATGATGGCTGTCGCCCATGCACTTCCTGCCGAAGCGGTCATCGCGAACCTAGCGAATTTCGACACGCGCTCGGGCTCGCTGGGCGAGCGCCTCCTGTTCAACAACCGCCTGGTGATCGTCGCGCTGTGCCTGCTCGCGACCGTCGTGCTCGGCTACCAGGCGCTCGGGCTCAAGCTGAACGCCGCGTTCGACAAGATGATCCCGACGAGCCACCCGTATGTCGCGAACTTCCTCGACAACCGCAGCCAGCTCGCGGGCATGGGCAACAGCCTGCGCATCGCGGTGGCGACGACCGAAGGAGACATCTTCAACGCGGAGTATCTCGACACCGTGCGCAAGATGAGCGACGAGCTCTTTCTGATGCCGGGCGTCGACCGCCCCTACATGAAATCCTTGTGGGCGCCCGCGGTGCGCTGGACCGGGGTGACCGAAGAAGGGCTCGACGGCGGCCCGGTGATTCCGGACGACTACGACGGCTCGCCCGAAGCGCTCGAGCAGGTGCGGATCAATGTCGAGCGCTCGGGCGAGATCGGCCAGCTGGTGGCGGCCAACTATCAGTCGAGCATCCTCTTCGTGCCGCTCCAGGACACGATCGCCGAGACCGGCGAGCGCATCGACTACCACGCGCTCTCCCAGCGCATCGAGGCGCTGCGCGCGAAATACGAGTCGGACACGATCAAGATCCACGTCACCGGCTTTGCCAAGGTGGTCGGCGACCTGATCGAGGGGCTGCAGCAGGTGATAATGTTCTTCGCTGTCGCGATCCTCATCTGCACCGCGGTGCTGTACTGGTACACCCGCTGCCTGCGCAGCACGCTCTTGGTGGTGGCGTGCTCGGTGGTGGCCGTGGTGTGGCTGCTGGGCCTGTTGCCCACGCTCGGCTACGAGCTCGACCCGTACTCGGTGCTGGTGCCTTTCCTGGTCTTCGCCATCGGCATGAGCCACGGTGCGCAGAAGATGAACGGCATCATGCAGGACATCGGGCGCGGCACGCACAGCCTGGTGGCGGCTCGCTACACCTTCCGCCGTCTGTTCCTGGCCGGGATGACCGCGCTCCTGGCCGACGCGGTCGGCTTTGCGGTGCTGATGGTCATCGACATCCAGGTCATCCAGGATCTGGCGGTCACCGCCAGCATCGGCGTCGCGGTGCTGATCTTCACCAACCTCGTGCTGCTACCGATCCTGCTCTCCTACACCGGGGTGAGCGCCGTCGCCGCCCAGCGCAGCCTCAAGGCCGAGCTCCTCGAGGCGAGCGGCGCCCAGGCCAAGCACCCGTTCTGGGCGTTCCTCGATCTCTTCACGCAGCGCAAGTGGGCGACGATCGCGGTGCTCGCGGGACTGGCGATGGGGGCGGTGGGGCTCGCGGCGAGCTTCCAGCTCAAGATCGGCGACACCGACCCGGGGGCGCCCGAGCTGCGCCCGGACTCGCGCTACAACCGCGACAACGCCTTCATGACCGCCAACTACGCGGCGAGCAGCGACGTCTACATCGTCATGGTGCGCACGCCCCAATACGCGTGCGGCCAGTACGACACGCTGATGGCGGTCGATGCGCTCGAGCGCGAGCTGCAGCAGCTGCCCGGGGTCGAGACGACCAGCTCGCTGGCGGGGCTCGCCAAGGCGTCGAACGCCGGCATGAACGAAGGGAGCCTCAAGTGGTTCGAGATCCCGCGCTCGCAGGAGATGCTCAACGCGATCATCACCCGCGCCCCGCGCGAGATGTTCAACCAGAACTGCGATCTTCTGACCGTGTATGCCTACCTCAAGGACCACAAGGCCGACACGCTCACGAGCGTGGTCAAGGTGGTCGAGGCGTTCGCCGCCCGCCACGACACCGACGCGGTGCGCTTTCTGAACGCCGCCGGCAACGCGGGCATCGAGGCGGCGACCAACATCATCGTGAAGAAGGCCAACGTGCAGATGCTGTTCCTCGTCTATGCGGCGGTGATCGTGCTCGCGTTCATCACGTTCCGCTCGTGGCGCGCCGTGGTGTGCGCGGTGGTGCCGCTGATGATCACCTCGGTGCTGTGCGAGGCGTTGATGGTGTGGCTCAACATCGGCGTCAAGGTCGCGACCTTGCCGGTGATTGCGCTCGGGGTCGGCATCGGCGTCGATTACGCGCTCTACGTGATGACCGTCACGCTCGCGCGCCTCAAGGAGGGCATGAGCCTGTCGGAAGCCTATTACAAGGCGCTCACCTTCACCGGCAAGGTGGTGGTGCTCACCGGCATCACGCTGGGGCTGGCCGTGGCCACCTGGGCGTGGTCGCCGATCAAGTTCCAGGCCGACATGGGGATCCTGCTCGCCTTCATGTTCATCTGGAACATGCTCGGCGCCCTGATCCTGCTGCCCGCGCTCGGGCATTTCCTGCTGCGACCGAAAAAAATGGCGCTGGCCTGACCCTACGGAGGATCATGAAATGTACCGTCACATCCTGGTGCCGCTCGATGGTTCGGAGCTGACGAGCTCGCTGGTGGCGCAGGCGGTGGAGTTCGCCGGCAGCCTCGGGGCGCGCGTCACCTTTTTTACGATGGTCGAGGATTACGGCGCGACCCAGGAGGGGGCGCTGATGCGCACGCTCTCTCCCGAAGCGTTCGAAAAGGAGTTGAAGCACCGCGCGTCGGCCGTCATTTCCGACGCCGTGGCGGCGGGCCAGGCCGCGCAGCTCGCCTGCGAAGGGGTCGTACGGATAGGCACCGACCCCTGCGAGGAGATTCTTCACGTTGCCCGGGAAAAAGCGTGCGACCTGATTTACATGGCGTCGCATGGTCGACGCGGCCTGAAGGCCCTCGCGCTCGGATCGCAAACCCACAAAGTCCTGACCCACTCGCCTCTGCCGGTGTTTGTAGCCAAAGCCCACCCGTCATGTTGATCAGAACTATTTGCTTCGGTCTCCTCCGAAGACTTTCGGGGCGGTTGCAGGGCCCCTTTTTTTTACCCGCAGGACGAACACGGTTTCTGGCGCTGGCCAAATGACTCAACTACCTTCACCTTCGGTCATTTTATATTTTTCGCATCGGTACGCGAGTTGAGAACGAGTGATCCCAAGCAGGCGTGCCGCAGCGGAGTAATTGCCCTTCGACATGGAAACTGCATTTTCGACTAAAGTTTGTTCTATTTTCTCCAGCGAGAGAGTCGTGTCATTGCCTTGAAACTGCAATAATAACTGGAACAAATCCTTCGCCTCGGAAGATTTTTCGTCGACTTCGATTTTGTCATTCTTGAGCATCGCGCGCCCTGTTCCCAGAGCGATGGACAGCACATCTCGGGGGAGGGCTTCGCCGCTCGTGAATAGATTCGACAAATCAATGACCCCGCCATCATAAGCCGATATGACTCCGCGCTCGACCAGATTTTGCAGTTCCCGAATGTTCCCTGGAAACTCATAGTTGAGAAAAGCCTTGATGACTGCGGGAGAAAAACCGATCACCTGACGATTATATTTATCGCAATAAAAATTCAAGAAGTGATTCATTAGCAGCGGTATGTCATCCTTGCGCGAACGCAGCGGCGGCAATTGAATGGGAAATACGTTGAGCCGATAGAACAAATCCTCGCGGAAACTGCCCTCGCGAACAGCCTGGCGCAAGTCCACGTTGGTAGCGGCGACCACCCTCACATCGATGCGAATACAACATTCCCCCCCCACTCGCTCGATCTCTCCTTCTTGCAGAGCGCGCAGCAGCTTTCCTTGCGCAATGGGGCTCAAGGTGCCGATTTCATCCAAAAACAACGTTCCCTTGTTCGCACGCTCAAAGCGCCCGGCACGCGAGGCGCTCGCTCCGGTATAGGCCCCACGCTCAACCCCGAATAACTCCGCTTCAATCAGCGTGTCTGGAATCGCCGCACAGTTCACCGCGACAAAGGGTTGATCCGCTCGCGGACTAATGCGGTGGAGCATGTTGGCAAACATTTCCTTCCCGACCCCTGACTCCCCGGTGAATAAAACAGTCGCGTCAGTTTGCGCCACGCGCCGAAGTTGATGGCACGCAGAGTTAAAGGCAGCTGAGGCGCCAATCATGGCAGTCTGGTACGGCGCCATCGCCGAATCATTTTTCAGGTCATTTGAAAAATCCCCAGCCGCTGTCACTGTCGAAGCGCGGGAAGCCGGAGAACCGACAAAATCCTCGGCATTGAGACGGCGCATATCTTCTGCAATGTCATCCCATAAATCGGCTGATTTGACCACCAACCGGCAAACCGAATCTCCCATCGAGCGGCAACTGATCTCTCGTGCAATCACAAGCTGGCCCAACAACGTGCTCCCATGCCCCATCGCATAGCCGGTCAACATCCAGCAGGTAGCCGAAGTGCCGAGACCATAGGCGGCGATATGTTCGTCCGCCTCGATCGAGTGGTGCCACAAGTACTCACCATCGAACTGCCCTTTTTCCTGATCGAAATGGAACCGTACTGGCTCCACCCTGACCATGCCTTCGAATGAATGCAGTTGCGCTTTATACAATGCAGTCAAAGGGGCGCCTGGCCACCGCGACTGCTCTATGCGCGCATCGCGGGCGCCTGCAATATAGCCCATACGCGTAAACAACCCACGCGCCTTCTCCACCCCGAGGCTATCGATCAGCTCGCGACGCAACGCCCCGAATGCGCTGCCGTGCAGCAATATCATGCGCTGATCGCTGAGCCAGATGTACCCCTCCTCGGGCGAAAACGACAAGCACGACGTAACGTCTTCGAGTGGCAGACGGACATTCCTGCTCAATTCTTCAAAAGCCCCGAACTGTTCCACAGGAGCGCCCATTTTTTTCTCACGCTGTGTCTCCTTCACCGTCTCCTCCTGTTTTTCTAAATTCCGCCGTCTTTAACTATCGGCATATTGATGATTTTATGAACTGGTTTCAAGAGCCCGGAGTGGTGCACTGCATTAACTTTTTAACTTGCAGGACAATATTTCCATTCTTTTGCCGTGTCATCGCCATGTTGTCACGCAGCATTCCTCTTAAAAAATGTGTTTGGCACTAGTCTTGCTTCACAGCAGCACCAGGCAAACGACGTTCAACTGCGAAGGGTCATTAAAGCCCACTACCGTGCTGCTTACGATGCTTACGAACTTGGCAAGACCGGATTGACGCTCTAATCGAAAACAGCTTAATAAAACAGGGATGCTTCGATGATCAAAGAAGGCGATTTGTTATGGACCCCCAGCGCCCACTGCGTTGAAAACGCGAACGTAACGAGATTCATGAAATGGCTGCAGGATGCGCGCAGCTCGAATTTCGCGAGTTATGCCGATCTGTGGCAGTGGTCGGTAACCGACCTGGAGGGATTCTGGGGCGCGCTCTGGGATTATTTCTCGCTTGAATCCTCCGCGCCGATTTCGCGCGCGCTCGCCGATCGCAAGATGCCCGGCGCGCAATGGTTTCCCGGCGCAAGGCTGAACTACGCGCAGCACATTCTGCGGCAGGAGCGCGCCGGCGAAGACGCGCTGATGTATCTGAGCGAAAGCCAGCCTCTGACCGCGATGTCTTGGGAGAATCTGGCGAGCCAAGTGCGCATCCTCGCGACCCAATTGCGGCGGCTCGGCGTCAAACCCGGCGACCGGGTGGTCGCCTATATGCCCAATATCCCGCAGGCCATCGTCGCGATGCTGGCGACGACGAGCATCGGCGCGGTGTGGGCGAGTTGTTCGCCGGACTTCGGCTCTCAGGGCGTTCTCGACCGCGTCACCCAGCTCGCGCCGAAAGTGCTGTTTTGCGTCGACGGCTACCGCTACGGCGGCAAGGCTTTCGACCGCCGCGGCGAGGTGCAGGAGATTCTCGGCGCGCTCGACAGCATCGAACACGTCATACACTTGGCGTACTTGGACACGCACAACGCCGCCCCGGCGGACGCGCGGGTGCGGTCGTGGGAAACCTTGCTGGATCACCCGCCGGTACCGGCCGACGAGTTCCGGTTCGAACAGGTACCCTTCGATCATCCGCTGTGGATACTGTTCTCGTCCGGCACGACCGGCCTGCCCAAGGCCATCGTGCACAGCCATGGCGGCATCCTCCTCGAAATGCACAAGCTGCTCGCCTTCCACATGGACATTCACGCCGGCGAGCGCACCTTCTTCTTCACCACCACCGGCTGGATGATGTGGAACGTGGTCGCAAGCTCGCTGCTGGTGGGGGCGTGCCCGGTACTCTATGACGGCAATCCCGCCTATCCGACCCCCGACGTGCTGTGGAAGATGGCCCAGGACTGCGGTGCCAGTTTCTTCGGCGCCAGCCCGACCTACGTCGACATCATGGACAAGGCCGGGATCGTGCCCGGAGCCAGGTACGACCTGTCGAAACTGCGTGCGATCATGCCGGCTGGCTCGCCGGTGTCGCCCGAGTGCACCGCCTGGTTTTACGACAACGTCAAGAAAGACCTGTGGATCGCCACCGGCAGCGGCGGTACCGACTGCTGCACCGGCTTCGTCGGCGGCGTGCCGATCCTGCCTGTCTATGCCGGCGAGATTCAGGCGCCGTCGCTCGGCGTCGCCGCGGCGGCGTTCAACGAGCGCGGCGAACCCGTCGTCGATGAAGTCGGGGAGCTGGTGATCACCGAGCCTTTGCCGTCGATGCCGATCGGCTTCTGGAACGACCCCGGGCATGTGCGCTACCGGGAAGCCTATTTCGAGGAATTCCCGGGCGTGTGGCGCCACGGCGATTTCTTCCGCATCAATGGGCGCGGGGGCTGCTTCGTGCTCGGTCGCTCGGACGCAACGCTGAACCGCCAAGGCGTGCGCATCGGCACCGCGGAGATCTATCGCGCCCTGGCCACGCTCGACGAGGTCGAGGATGCGCTGATCGTGAACCTCGACTTGCCACAAAACCAGTTTTTCATGCCGCTGTTCGTGAAATTGTCGGTCGGCGCCCACCTGGACGCGGATCTGGAAAAGCGCATCAACACGCTGCTGCGCAAGGAATACACGCCGCGTCATGTGCCGGACCGGATCCTCGAAGTGCCTTGCATCCCGGCCACCCTCACGGGCAAGAAAATGGAAGTACCGGTGCGCAAGATCCTGATGGGCCTTCCGGTCGAAAAAGCGGTCAATCGGAACACCATGGGCAACCCCCAGGCGCTCGATTTTTTCCTCCATTACGCGAAGACCCAGCAGGACTATTCGCTGGGCTGACAGCGCACGGCAGTCATAAGATCCGGAGACAATTATGACCGACAAGCCCAAACCCAAGGTGCTTTTCATCGCCACGCGGGACACCAAGGAACAGGAAGCGAAATACATCAGGGAATGCCTGGAAGGGGCGGGGGTAGAGGTCTATCACCTGGACCCCAGCGTCCGCCGCACGCTGGACGAACAGGCGGAGATCGGACCCGAAGAAATCGCCGCCGCCGCGGACATGACGATGCCGGCAATCCGCGCGCTCAAGCACGAAGGCTTGTGTCTGGAAGTGATGACCCGGGGGGCGCTCAAGTGCGCTCACGCGCTGCACCATGACGTGGGTTTGAGCGGCATTCTCGGCCTCGGCGGCTCGATGGGGACGGCGCTTGCGACCAGGATCATGCAGACCTTTCCCTATGGGCTGCCCAAAGTCATGATTTCCACCATGGCCTCGGGGATGACTCGCCCGTTCGTCGGCGCCAAGGACATCGTGATGGTGAACCCGGTGTGCGACATTTCCGGGCTCAATTCGATCACCCGCAGCGCCTTCCGTAATGGCGCGCTCGCCGCGGCGGCGATGGCCCACGACTACCAGTCGGTGGAAACCGGAAACAAGCCGCTGGTCACCATCTCGACGCTCGGTACCACGGAGAAATGCAGCGCGCGCGTGCGGCAGTCGCTGGAGCAGCAAGGGTTCGAGGTCATGGTTTTTCACACCCTCGGCACCGGCGGTGCGGCGATGGAGCAGATCATCCGCGAGCGCGACGTCGCGGTGGTCATCGACCTTTCGCTGATCGAGGTCAGCGAATACCTCCACGGCGGCTTGTGCGCGACCGGTCCCGAGCGCGGCAAGGCCGCGCTGGAGAAAGGCGTGCCGACGATTTTCGCCCCCGGCAACCTCGATTTCCTCGTTGCCGGACCGCTGGCCGAAGCCAAAGTGCGATTCCCCGGCAAGCGTTATCACGAGCATAACCCGGCCCTCACCGCGGTCCGCGCCGAAGCCCAGGAATTCCGCAACGATGCCGAGCATATGGCAGCCCTGATCGAGGACGCCAAGGGGCCAGTCAGCTTCTTCGTGCCGCTGCAAGGTTTTTCGAACCACGACAGCCCCGATGGCCATCTCCACGATCCGTCGCTGCCGCCGGTGTTCGCTGCGCACCTGAAGCAGAAGATGCGGGCCGACGTGCCGGTGGTCGAGTTACCCCTGCATATCAACGACGAAAAATTCGCCGACGCTTTGGTCGAGCAGGCCATCGCCTATTCCCGCATTCGCAGTGAGGCTGCCAGCAAATGAAACTGACCAACGAAGATGTGAACGAGATTCTGCAGCTGCTGGATGCGGGACCTTTCGACGAACTGAACCTGCAGACCTTGCGCTTCAAGTTGCAATTGCGGCGCGGCGGCGACGGCACGTGGACGCAGGAAGCGCAGATCCTCTCCGCGCCCAATCTGCTGGCCCCGGCCACTGCGGCCGCCACACCGGCCGCTTCCGATGCGCCGCAGGCGCAACACTCCACGCAGGCTGAAGCGGAGCACCTCGTTCCGGTGCGCACGCCCTTGCTGGGGACCTTCTACCGGGCGCCCAAGCCGGGCGCGCCCGCCTTCGTCGAAGTGGGCAGCCGTGTCGAGAAAAACACCCTGGTCGGCATCGTCGAAACGATGAAGCTGATGAACTCGATTTACGCTGGAACGGCCGGGAAGGTCGTGGAAATCTGCGCGCAGGATGCGGCCACCGTCGAGCACGACGCGGTGCTGATGCGCATCGAGCCGGAGGGCGCATGACGATACGCCGCATTCTCATCGCCAACCGCGGCGAGATCGCGGTGCGCATCGTGCGCACCTGCCAGCGCCTCGGCATCGAAACCGTCCTCGCCGCCTCCGAGGCCGATCTCGACTCGCAGGCGGCGCGCCTGGCCGACCACACGATCTGCATCGGGCCGGCGAAATCGTCCGCGAGCTACCTCGACGTCGACGCCGTCGTCGGCGCCGCGCGTGCGGCGAAAGCCGATGCGATCCATCCCGGATACGGCTTCCTGTCCGAGAACCAGCGCCTCGCCCAGGCCTGCACCGCCGCGGGGATCGTTTTCATCGGACCGACCGAGGCGCAGCTCGATGCCGTCGGCGACAAGCTCAAGGCGCGCAGCCACGCGCTCGCCGCCGGACTTCCGGTGGTGCCGGGCGGCGAAGTCGACAGCGTCGAGGAAGCGCGGGCCCTAGCTGAAAAAACGGGCTGGCCGGTCCTGATCAAGGCCGTCAGCGGCGGCGGCGGCCGCGGCATGAAGCTGGTGCACGAGCCGGACAAGCTCGCGGCGACGATCGAACTGGCGATGGCCGAAGCCCACGCTTCGTTCGGCGATCCCCGTGTCTATCTGGAGCGCTATGTCGCGTCCGGCCGCCACGTCGAAGTGCAGGTGCTGGGCGATGGCGAGAACGTGATTCATCTGGGCACGCGCGACTGTTCGATCCAGCGCCGCTACCAGAAGCTGGTCGAGGAAGCCCCGGCTCCGAACCTGCGCGACGGACTGCGGGCCGCAATGCACGAGGCCGCCATCACTTTCGCGAAGCATCTCGAATACCGCGGGCTGGGCACCGTCGAACTGCTGGTCGACTGCGAGCGCGACACCTTCTACTTCCTCGAAATGAACGCGCGCATTCAGGTCGAGCATCCGGTCACCGAAGCGATCTGCGGGCTCGACCTGGTCGCCGAGCAAATCGCGGTCGCTGAAGGAAAGCCGCTGCGTCTGACGCAGGACGACGTGCGTCTCGCCGGGCACGCGATCGAGTGCCGCATCAACGCCGAAGACTGGACGCAGGATTTTCGCCCCAGCCCGGGTACGGTGAGCCGCGCGGTGTTTCCGCTCGGCGAAGGCGTGCGCATCGATACGCACATCCAGACAGGCGCCCGCGTGCCGCCGTTCTACGACTCCCTCCTTGCCAAGCTGATCGTCCAGGGCGCCGACCGCGCCCAGGCTCTCCAGCGCCTGCGCCATGCGCTGGCGCAGTGCGAGATTTCCGGCGTGAGCACCAACCTGCCAATGCACATCGAACTGATGCAGCAGGAGGAATTCGCCCGCGGCGGCGTGAACACCGCTTATTTCCCGTGGTTCCTGGAAAACCGGGCGACCGCATTGCGCGACCCGTGTGTCGCGAAAGGAAGCTGACATGGCCCATCTCCAGCTCATCGACACCTCGATCCGCGACGGCAACCAGAGCCTGTGGGGCGCAACCGGGCTCAATACCCCGCAGATCCTGTCGATCGCCCCGATCCTCGACCGGGTCGGTTTCCGTGCCATCAATTACGCCTCGAGCACGCACATGGGGATGGCGATCAAGACCCACCGCGAAGATCCGTGGGAGCGCATCCGCCTCACCCACGCGGCGATGCCCAACACCCCGTTGGAATTCATCGGCACCGGGCTGCGCTTCATCTCCTGGGAGAGCCAGCACCCCGAGTTCATGCAGCTCGTGTATGACCGGCTCGTGATCAACGGCATTTCGCGCTTCATCGTCATGGACCCGATGAACGATGCGCAGGCCATGCTCGAATCGGCGCAGATGATGCGCAAGGCCGGCGCCAGCGAGATCATCGCCGCCCTGACCTACACCATCAGCGTCGTGCACGACGATGCCTACTACGCCAGCTTCGCCGCACAGCTGGCCCGCTCGCCCGACATCGACCGCCTCTACATCAAGGACCCGGCCGGCATCCTGACGCCCGAACGGGCGCGCACGCTGATCCCGGCGATCCAGGCGCAACTGGGGGCAAGGCGCTGGAACTGCATTCGCACTGCAACATCGGGCTGGCGCCGATCACCTACATGACTGCCGCCGAGTTGGGCATCGATGTGCTGCAGGTCGGCTGCGGCGCATTGAGCAGCGGCACGGCGCTGCCGAACGCGCAGCGCGTCGTCGCCAACCTGCGCGAACTGGGCCACACGGTGGACGTCGACGACCGTGCGCTGGCCCTGGTGTCGGACTACTTCACCCGTATCGCCGCCGCCGAGAACCTGCCGGTGGGCATGCCCCAGGAGTTCGATGCCGCCTTCCTGCGCCACCAGGCCGCGGGCGGCTACATCTCGACCACCCGGCGCCAGCTCGCGGAGTTGAAGCTCGAACATCGCTTCGACGAGGTCATGGAAGAGCTGAGCCGGGTGCGCGCCGAACTGGGCTATCCGATCATGGTCACGCCCTTCCCGCAGATGCTCGGCTCGCAGGCCTTCTACAACGTGATCGGCAACGAACGCTACGCCAACGTCTCGGACCAGGTGATCCGCTACGTCCTCGGCAATTTCGGCCGCCCGACCGGCGTCATCGACCCCCAGGTGAAGGACCGCATCCTGGCCCGCCCGCGCGCGAAGGAGCTGATGAACGAGCCGCCGCTGCCGCCGCTGGCGGAAATGCGCCGCCAGTTCCCGCCCGGCATTTCGGACGAAGAGTTCCTGCTGCGCGCGACGATGCCGGCGGAACAGGTCGAGGCCATGATCGCCGCCGGCCCCGCGCGCCGCCACTACAACCCCGACGTGCAACCGGTGCTGAAGCTGCTGCGCGAGCTGCAAACCCGCCCGGGCGTCTCCGACATCGTGATCGACAAACCCAATTTCCACCTCGAACTGCACGGCAACGGCAGCCAGGAGAACGCCAATGCGTGACGACAGCATCGCTTTTGCCGGACCGGACATTCCCGCGACCACGCTCGCCCGCCTCGGCCGCACCCGCGGTTTCGTCTTCGACATGGACGGAACGCTGCTGCTCGGCAACGAGCGTAACCATGACATGAAGCCGCTCCCGGGCGCGCTGGAAATCACCCACTGGCTGAGCGAGCGCGGCATTCCGTTTGCCATCTTCACAAACGGCACCACGCGCTCGCCCGAAGAGTACGCCACCACCCTGCGCAAACTCGGCTTCGCCCTGCCCGATGCGGCGATGATGACACCGGCGAGCAGCGCAGTGGATCTGTTCGTCCAGCGCGGCTACAAGCGCGTGCTGGTGCTCGGCGGCGACGGTCTGGCGATGCCGCTGCGCAAGGCGGGCATCGAGGTCGTCGCCCCGGTGGGCCGGCCCCAGGCCGATGCGGTGCTAATCGGCTGGTACCGCGAATTCACCATGAACAACCTCGAAGCGGCCTGCTACGCGGTCTGGGGCGGGGCACAGGCCTTCAGCGCTTCGCAGGCGCTGTTTTTCGCCACCGCGGCGGGCAAGACGCTGGGCACGTCCCGGGCCATTTCGGCAATGCTCAAGGATCTGACCGGCTGCCGGGTGCAGGTCGTGGGCAAGCCCTCGATCCATGCCCTGAGCGCTGCGGCCCGCCGCCTCGGGGTGCGGGCCAAGGACCTGGCGGTCGTCGGCGACGATCCCGAACTGGAAGTCCCGATGGCGCACCGCGGCCGCGCGCTGGCGGTCGCGGTCCATACCGGGCTGGGCGATGCGGACTCGTTCTCGCATCTGCCGCCGGCGCGCTGGCCGCACCTGACCGTGCACGGCGTCGATGAGCTGCTGCGCGTGCTCCAAGGCCAGACGCTTTAGCGCCCGCCATGCATCCGGCGCCCGATCAATCCCTTCCCCCCGGCGCCGGCTCGCAGCGGCCTTCCCTTTTTTCCAGTACGAGCCGGACATTCCGGTCCAGCGATCCACGCAACGGAGGCGCAGTGCAATGAAACCGCCCGTAGAACAGGCACTGAAGGAGATCGAGCGCGTCGTCGGCGCGGAACATCTGCTGACCGACACCGCAACCCTGTCGCGATATTCCGTCAACATGCTCGCCACCGCCGACATCCTGCCTGCCGCCGTGGTGCGGCCGGCATCGACGGCAGAGCTCCAGCAGGTGCTGAAGATTGCCAACACCTGCAAGACGCCGGTATGGACCTTGAGCGGCGGGCAGAACCGCGGCTACGGCATGGCCTGTGCCGCCACCCCGGGGACCCTCATCATCGACCTCAAAAGGATGAACCGAATCCTCGAGGTCAACGTCGAGCTCGCCTACGCCCTGGTCGAGCCCGGCGTCACTTTCGCCCAGCTCTACCGCTACCTCAGGGACAACGACATTCCCTTGTGGATGGATGTGCCGAGCGGCAGCCCCGAAGGCTCGTGCCTGGGCAACATCACCGAGCGCGGCGCCGGGTACACCCCGCTGGGGGAGAAGTTTCTTTTCAGCTGCGGCATGGAAGTCGTCCTCGCCGACGGACAGGTGCTGCGCACCGGCACCGGAACGCTACCGAACTCGCAGACCTGGCAGGTCTTCAAGTGGGGCTACGGACCGTCGCTCGACGGCCTGTTTACACAGTCCAATTTCGGCATCGTCACCAAAGCCGGCTTCTGGCTGATGCCGCGCCCGCCGGCCTACGAACCGCTCGCGGTGACCATGGACGATCCGGAGGCGGCCTACAAGGCGGTCGAAATCCTGCGTCCGCTCAAGCTCAACATGGTCATCCCCAACGGTGCCTGCGTCACCCACGTGCGCAAGGCGCTGGGACTGACGGCGTGCTGGGGCGAGGGGAAAAACATCCTGCCCCGGGTCAGCCGGCGCTTCGATTACCCGGCAGAAACCCTGAAGGCATTGAAAGAGACGTACGCGCTGGGTGAATGGAACTTCGCCGGCGCGCTCTACGGCCTGCCGGAAACCGTCCGGACCTATCGCGGAATCGTCGAAGACGCGTTCCGCTCGGCCCTTCCCGGCTGCCGCTTCCTGAGTGCGGAAGAACAGGCGGCGAGCCCCTACTGGCGGGCACGGGAAAAGGCGATGCGCGGCGAGCCGCTGTGGGAATTCGACATGTCGGACTGGGAAGGCAAGGCGGGGGCGCTGTGGATCTCGCCGGTCGCTCCGGTCACTAACGAGGCCGTCGAACAGCAGATCCGGATCGCCGAAGAGACCTACGCGAAGTACGGCTTCCATTATGCCGCGGAGCTGATCCTGGGGACCGGCCGCGATCTGCACCATATCATCTGGCTGCTGTTCGATCGCAGCGATGCCGAAGAGCGCCGCCGCGCCGAGCTGTGCGAGCGGGAAATGTACGACCGCTACTGCGAGGTCGGCTACCTGCCCTACCGCACCGGACTGTCCACCGGCGACTACCTGATGCGCAAGCTCGGGCCGTTCCGGGACATCTGCCACGACCTGAAACAGCTCTTCGATCCGAACAACATCCTGTCGCCGGGCAAGTCGGGAATCGACCTGGCCCATCGCTCATGACCGGGCAGCGGAGGTGCATTGCATGAAGCAGAATCTGACTGGAAAAGTCGCTTACGTCTCCGGTGCGGCGGCGGGAATCGGCGCCGCGATTGCCCGGGCTTTCGCGGAGGAAGGCGCGTCGGTGCTTCTCGGGGACGTCCAGGAGGCACGCGGCGAGGCGCTTGCCGCACAGATCCGGGACCAGGGCGGCAGGGCCGCATTCATTCACCACGACGTCGCCGACGAAGCGCAATGGGAACGCGCGCTGGCACACGCAGTCGCGCAGTTCGGCGGGCTCGACATCCTCGTCAACAACGCGGGCATCGAGCAGACCGGCCTCCTCGCCGACGTCGAGCTCGCCGACATCAACCGGCTCCTCGCCGTCAATGTGGCCGGCGTGATCCTCGGCCACAAGCACGCCATCCGGATGATGCGCCCGGGCGGAATCGCGGGCAAAGGCGGCAGCATCATCAACCTGTCCTCGGTAGCCGGACTGATCGGCACCCCGGCGCTGGGCGTGTACAGCGCCTCGAAAGGCGCAGTGCGGCTGCTCAGCAAGGCGGCCGCGGTCGAGTGCGGCCGTCTCGGCCACGGCATCCGGGTCAATTCGATCCATCCGGGCCTGGTCGATACCGACATGGGCAGCAAGCTCGTGGATGATTTCGTCGGCCTCGGAGTTTTCGCCGATCGCGAAACGGCGCTGCTGCAAATGCGCGAAACCTATCCCATCGGCCGCACCGGCGTCCCCGGCGACATTGCCAACGCCGCCCTCTTCCTCGCCAGCGAACAATCGAGCTGGATCACCGGAACCGAAATCGTGGTGGACGGGGGCATGACGATTAATTGATCCCCCACCCGCCCGGACAAGCCAGACCAAAGGAGAACATTATGCTGCTCGAAGGAAAGACCGCACTCGTCACCGGGGCCGGCAACGGCATCGGCCGCACCATTGCCCTCACCTACGCTACCGAGGGCGCAAATGTCGTCGTTTCCGACATCAATGACGAATGGGGCCGGGAAACGCTCGCCCTGATCGAAGCCAAGGGCGGAAAGGCCATTTTCCAGCGCGCCGACACCGCCCGCGCCGAAGACCATGACGTCCTGATCGCCGCGGCCAAACGCAACTTCGGCCGCCTCGACGTGGCCTGCAACAACGCCGGCATCAGCGGCGAATTCACCCCCACGGCTGAAACGAGCGATGCCCAGTGGCAACGCGTCATCGACATCAACCTGTCGGGCGTGTTCTACGGCGTTCGCGCACAGCTGCGCGCGATGCTCGAAACCGGCGGCGGCGCGATCGTGAATATTTCCTCCATCGCCGGGCAGATCGGGATCGAAGGAATCACCCCGTACACCGCCGCCAAGCACGGCGTTGTCGGCCTGACGAAAACGGTCGCCTGGGAATATGGCAGCAAGGGCATCCGCATCAATTCGGTCGGCCCGGCCTTCATCAATACCACGCTGGTCCAGAACGTTCCTCCCGAAACGCGCAAGCAGCTCGAACAGATGCACGCCCTGCGCCGCCTCGGCGAAACCGAGGAAGTCGCCAATCTGGTCGCCTGGCTGAGCAGCGACAAGGCCAGCTTCGTCACCGGCAGTTATTACGCGGTCGACGGCGGCTACCTGGCACGATGACCGTCATCGCCCATTAAAATCAATCAAAGGAATATCAATGTCCGAGCAGGTTCAGGTAATTGGGGTGGGCATGGTCAAGTTCGTCAAGCCCGGCACCCAGGAGCCCTACGAAATCATGGCGTCGAAAGCCATTCGCGCCGCCCTCGCGGATGCCGACGTGCCCTACGACAAGATCCAGCAGGCCTACGCCAGCTACGTCTTCGGCGACAGCGCCTGCGGCCAGGCCGCGCTGTACCGGGTCGGCATGACCGGCATCCCGCTGTTCAACGTCAACAACAACTGCTCGTCGGGCTCGTCGGCCCTGTTCCTCGCCCGCCAGGCGGTGCTCTCCGGCAGCGTCGACTGCGCGCTGGCGTTCGGCTTCGAGGAAATGCGCCCGGGCGCGCTGGGCGCGGTGTGGAACGACCGTACTTCGCCGCTGCTCGAGATGGAAGATCAGCTCGAAAAGATCGTGCCGGGCGTACCGCCGGCATCCAACGCCCACCGCCTGTTCGGCTCCGCCGCACTGGCCTACATCGAAAAGACCGGCGCCAATCCCGACATCTTCGCCAAGGTGGCAGTGAAGACCCGCAAGCACGCGATGAACAACCCGCTGGCAATGTTCAACCAGCCGCTCACCGTCGACGAGGTCATGCGGTCGCCGGTGATTTTCGCCCCTTACCTGACCCGCCTCGAAGCCTGCCCGCCTTCCTGCGGCGCGGCCGCGGCGGTGGTGTGCAGCGAAGCCTTCGCCCGTCGTCACGGCCTCACCCGCGGCATCCCGATCCTCGCCCAGGCGATGGCGACCGACCGTCCGGCCCGCAACGACAATTCGATCGATCTCGCCGGCGCCGACATGACCCGCAACGCCGCCGCGCAGGTGTACGCGCAGGCGGGGATCGGCCCGCAGGACGTCGACGTCGTCGAGCTGCATGACTGCTTCACCTCGAACGAGGTCATCACTTACGAAGGGCTGGGACTCTGCGGCGAGGGCGAGGCCGAAGGCTTCATCGCGCGCGGCGACAACACATACGGCGGCAAATACGTCATCAATCCGTCCGGCGGGCTGATGTCCAAAGGGCATCCGCTGGGTGCGACCGGCCTCGCTCAATGTACGGAACTGGTGTCGCAATTGCGCGGGGAAGCCGGCGCGCGGCAGGTGGATCGCGCGCGCCTTGCGCTTCAGCATAATCTGGGGCTGGGCGGCGCCTGTGTCGTGACCCTGTACGGGAAAAACGCCTGATCGGAATCGCATTCACTTTATTCGAGCGAGGGTGGGATCGTGATCACGACAATTGTCGAATACAAGCTTCCTTCCGCCCTGGGCAGGGAAAAAATCCTTGAAAAATTCCAAGCAGCCCGGGAAAAATTCATCAACACCGAAGGCTTGTTGAAAAAATATTTCTGCTACGACTCGTCCGACGGCACGGGGACGAGCGTTTACATCTGGAAAAACTTGTCGTGCGCGGAAGCTTTCTTCACGCCAGAAATGCTTCATGCGTTCGAAAAGACTTTTGGATGCCGCCCCACGCTCAGGCATGTCGATACGCTCATGACCCTCGACAACACGACCGGCGAAGTCGCTGTTTTCAGCAGCTGAGCGGGCAGCAAATACCGCAGCGCTTTTCACAAAAGGTAAATTGCATGAGAGCGATCAGATTACGTAACCCCGCGGGCCTCGACCGCCTTGAGCTGGTCGAGCTTCCCGATCCTGGCCAGCCCGGACCGGGCGAGATCAGAGTGAGGATTCACGCCAGTTCCCTCAATTTCCACGACCTTGGGGTCGTCATCGGCGCCATGCCCGCGGCCGACGGGCGCATCCCGATGTCCGATGGCGCCGGAGTGGTCGAGGCAATCGGTGAAGGAGTCGATGAATTCGCCGTGGGCGATGCCGTGGTCTCGACTTTCTTTCCGCAGTGGCTGGAGGGCGAGCCCCGCATCGCTGACTTCTCGACCACTCCCGGCGACGGCGCCGATGGCTATGCATGCGAGTTCGCCGTTCGGCCAGCGACTGCCTTCACGCACGCACCGCGTCACTACAGCCACGCGCAAGCCGCCACGCTGACCACGGCCGGACTCACCGCATGGCGTGCGCTGATCTGCAACGGCGGCCTGAAAGCCGGCGACAGCGTACTCGTGCTGGGTACGGGCGGCGTTTCGATCTTTGCGCTCCAGTTCGCCAAGGCGATGGGCGCGACCGTGATCGCGACCTCTTCCTCGGACGAAAAACTCGAGCGTGTCAAAGCTCTCGGCGCCAACCACGTCATCAATTACCGCCGTGAAACGGATTGGGCTTCGCGCGTGCTCGATTTCACCGGCGGCCGCGGCGTCGATCACATTGTCGAAGTCGGAGGACCCGGCACCTTGGCTCAATCGATCCAGGCCTGCCGGATAGGAGGTCACATCGCATTGATCGGCGTGCTCACAGGGGGAGCAGGGTCCGTGCCTACGGCGGCGCTGATGAAGCGCCAGCAGCGCCTGCAAGGGCTGATTGTCGGCAATCGGCAACATCAGAACGAACTGGTCCGTGCCATCGAAGCGACCGGGATTACGCCAGTCATCGACCGCTCATTCGCGCTCAAAAACATCGCCGATGCGTTCCGTCTGCAACAGGCGGGACGGCACTTCGGGAAAATATGCCTGGAATTTTGACCGCATCCCGATAGCCTTCCTGGAGACTCACAGTGATCTCGAGAAGAGTTTTTCTACAAGGGTCGATGGCAATGGGAGGTTTGGCACTTGCCGGAGTTTCGCTCCCCGCCCTCTCTTCCGCTCCAGCCCTTGGCCAGGACAAGACCTCCTTGTCCCTTTTTTCCGCAATCTACGACGGCGGTTTTTCCGCCAGCGCAGCTTTTGGCGCTGCAGCGAGGCAGCAAGGCCACTCGATCCATGACATCGAAGGAGACGTCGCCGGATTCTGGATGGATCACCTTGCCGAACAGTGGCAGCGCGCGCCCGTGGCGATTGCCGGTCTGACCCACGCCAGCGCTCTGTTCGTGCTCGAACGCCTGGGCTGGGATCATGGTTTGCGCGTCATTTTTCGCGCTCGCCATGACGTCCAGGCCCACGGCCATCTCGAACATCGGTTGTCCGGCCCCGCTCCCATGCTGAATGCGTTCGAAGCCGCCATTTCGCGGGATGTCAGCCTTGGCGTTTGCGTGGCTGGAATATTGTCCCATTGTCACGCTGCGGAACAGGCTTCATCAGCAACGTCGATCATGGCGCGGTCCCGCCCCGGAGCGGGCAGCGATCACGGCAATATCCCGCTGGTTTCGTGGGTCATTGCCCCACAGTCTTCCTTTGCTTCCGCATGTAATGATTTTGATACTGTCGAGAGGATCCTCTAATGAAACTTCCGAAAGACGTCAAGGCTGAAGACTTTAACGCCGCACTAGAAGAATTTCGTCGTGTCGTGGGTGAAAAATGGCTTTTCATGAGCGACGAGGACATGCATCTTTACCGGGATGCCTATTCCCTGCAGTGGGGAGAGCCCAATGAACTGGTCGCTTCCGCGGCGGTTGCTCCGGAAAATGTCGAGCAGGTCCAGGGCGTGGTACGCGTTGCCGCCAAATACAGTATCCCGCTGTTCGCCATTTCCACCGGCAAGAACCTGGGCTACGGCGGCTCTGCTCCGAACATGGCGGGCAACGTCATTGTCGATCTCAAGCGCATGAATAAGGTCATCGAAGTCGATGACAAGAGGAACTTCTGCATCGTCGAGCCGGGCGTCTCCTACTTCGATTTGTACAAGTACATCCATGAGCGCGGCTTCAAGGTCATGATGGACGTACCCGACCCGGCTGGGGCAGCCCGCTGGGCAATGCGCTCGACCATGGCGTGGGCTACACGTGGATGAATTATCGCGACCACTTCGGCTCTCATTGCGGCATGGAAGTGGTGCTCCCCGACGGCGAGGTCATGCGCACCGGCATGGCGGCGATACCGGGTTCCAAGACCTGGGCTGAAAACAAATACGGCTATGGCGCCTATGTCGATGGCCTGTTTGCTCAGTCCAATTTCGGCATCGTCACCAAGATGGGCTTCTGGATGCAACCGCAGCCGGATCACTTCCTGAGTTGCCTGGTGAAGGTCCCGAAATACCGCGACCTGATCCCTCTGATCGACGGCGTCAACAAGATGGAAGACCAGGGCCTGGTCGGCCATCCGCGCTACAGTTGCCCGATGGATCCGCTTTGCATGCAGATGGAGCCGGAGATATACAAACCCACGCCTGAACTGATGGCGCTCAACAGCCATCCGGGTGGCTCATCGGTCGAGGAATACCAGGCCTACGCCGAAAAACAGGGCCACGAATTCTGGAACGTCGTGCTGAATTTTTACGGCCCGAAGGAGACCGTCTTTGCCAACTGGGAATACGCGAAAAAAACGGTTTTCGCCTCCATTCCCGGCGTCCGCTTCGAAGAAATCGAAAACTATGCGTTTCCGCTCGAAAACCCGGAAGCCATCAAGAAGGTCCGCAACAAGGTCGCGCTGGGCATTCCGAACATGTCGATCTTTTCTATCGGCGCGCGCTCCGCGGCGATGCCGCAACCCGGAGACGGCCATGCATGGTTTTCACCGATCGTCCCGCGCAATGGTGAAGAATTCATCTACGCACACGGGGTCTTCACCAAGGCCGCGCGCGAAATGAACATCACCTCGGCCCCAATCAGCGTCACCAACGTCCCGATGTCATGGCAGTACCGCACCTACCTTTACCTGTTCCCGGTTTTCGTTTCCCGTTCCGACAAGGAGCGCAACAGGAAATCCATAGACGACTTCAACAAGCTGATCAAACTAGCCGCCGAAAACGGCTGGTCAGAATATCGCACTGCCCCCATATTCCAAGATGCGGTTGCAGCAACTTACTCCTTCAACAACAACATCCTGCTGAAATTCCAGGAGCAGCTCAAGGACGCCATCGACCCTCGCGGTATCCTAGCGCCAGGGCGTGGCGGGATCTGGCCCAAACGCTACCGGGAGAATTCATGATGAAAAATTTACTTGGCGCGTGCGCCGCCATGTTGATAATGATTGCATCCTGCCCGGTAGGAGCCAGCGGACAGACAGGGGCCGAGCGCGGCCAGGCAGTATTCCAGGAATGGTGTGTTTCCTGCCACGGCACCGGCCCCGGTCATCCGGGAACGCAGGCCCTTGATCTTCGCTATCAGGGCTCGCTGCCGGGGGCGCTGGAACAGCGCCTCGACCTGACCCCCGAGACCGTCGAGGCATTCGTGCGGAACGGCATTTCGGTCATGCCGTTTTTCCGCAAGACCGAGATCAGCGATGCCGAACTCGATGCTCTGGGAGCCTACCTGTCGCGCAATAACCCACACTAGTACTACAGCCGGAGTTGGGAACGTCGTTTGCAGATCGGTAAGAGCCAGAAATGGGAGGCTCAGAGATACAAGCGAAACTGTTACTCAGAAGACGGGAAGTAAGGCGACAAAATACAATGTATTTTTACTTATTTTCAGCATCTTACGTTCAAACTATGGACGAAAGAGTTACCTAACTAACTGTCTTCTGAGTAAGAGCGTGGCAGTCGGAGTTCGAGCGCGTCAACGAGTGAATCGCCGACTGTTTTGCGCGCAGCGAACCGCGTGATCGAGCGCGGGTGTATCTTCGCGTTCTGCTCGAACCGCTCGAGCGTAAGAACGGTTGGCAGTTGGCTGAGGCTGCGGGCGACCGCAGTCCCGATGGCGTGCAGGATTTTCTGGCACGCACCCGCTGGAGCGCGGATGCGGTGCGAGACCAATTGCGGACCTATGTGATTGAGCACTTGGGCGATCCGGATGGGGTGCTGGTGCTCGATGAGACCGGATTCGTCAAGAAGGGCGAGCACAGCGTCGGGGTCCAACGCCAGTACTCGGGCACGGCCGGGCGCATCGAGAACTGCCAGATCGGCGTATTCATGACCTATGCAAGCCAACAGGGCTATGCATTCATCGACCGCGAACTGTACCTGCCCAAATCGTGGGCGCAGGATGCGAAACAGCGGCGCGAAAGGCACGTGCCCCATGAAGTTGCCTTCCATATCAAACCGCAGATTGGCCAGGCCCTGCTCGAGCGCGCCATCGAGACGGCGGTGCCCTTTGCCTGGGTGACCGCCGACAGCGTCTATGGCAGCACGTGGTCGCTGCGGCAGACGATTGTTCCAGCCGGGCGCGGCTATGTCCTGGCCGTCACGAGCGGCCAAGTATGGGGATGGCCGTACCAGACGGTCGCCGAGCACGCCGCGTCCTTACCCGCCGACGCTTGGCGGGAAGATCAGTTGTGGGGCAGGCGCCAAGGGGCCGCGTCTGTATGAATGGGCATATCGGCAGGCAAAGCCAAGCGAGGGCTTCATTCTCGGATTGCTGGTCCGGCGCCACCGGCGGCGCCATGGTGAGCGTGCCTACTACGTCACGTACGCCCCGCTCGGCACGACGCTCGAGAAACTCGTCGAGGTCGCCGGCAGCCGCTGGACCATCGAATCTGGATTTGAGCAGGCCAAGGGCGAAGTCGGCCTGGATCAGTACGAAGTGCGCCGCTATAACGGCTGGTATCGACACATCACCCTCGCGTTGCTCGCGCATGCCTACCTGGCGGTGGTACGCGCTCACAGCAGCGGGAAAAAAAGCCGGTCCCGCGCTGTGGCGCGCGCTCTTGCCGCTCACCGTGCCCGAAGTACGCCGGCTGCTCGTCGCGTTGGTCCTGGTTCGCAGAATCGCGCCGGCGGCTATCCGCATGTGGTCACGATGGCGACGCCGACACCAGCAGCGCGCCAAGCAATGTCACTGGGCTAAGAGAACGGGGGCCTGAGAACAACTCCGGTTGTAGTACTAGGCCGCCTCGAGTTCCAGGTGCACGCGCCGGCCGAGGGCCGTGGCGATATTCACCAAGGCATCGAGCGAGAAACGCGAAACGCGCCCACGCAGCAGATCGTTGATGCGCGGCTGGGTAACGCCGCAGTGCTCGGCCGCCTCGGCCTGCGTCCATTCGGCCGCCTTGATGATCGCGGCGATTTGCCGCATCAGTTCGGCCCGTGCTTGAAGGTTGGCGGCTTGCTGGGGGGTATCGGCAACAGCGTCCCACACGCTGCTGAAAGTCTCTGCATTGGTCATTCGGCACCTCTCATCAGGTCAGTGTATCGCTTCCGGGCCAGATCCACGTCGCGCTTGCCGGTGGCCTGCGTCTTCTTCTGAAAAGCATGAAGCACATAGACGACATCGGCCAGGCGTGCGGTGTAGATCACGCGGTACGTGCCCGAGTCGTCCCATACTCGAAGTTCCTCGACGCCCTTGCCGATGCTCGGCATCGGCTTGAAGTCGTCAGGCTGCTCGCCGCGCTGCACCTTGTCTAGCTGGTAGCCGGCATCGTGCCGGGCATCCTCGGGAAACTCCCGCAGACATTTGAGCGAGTCGCCGAGGAATCGAAGTAGCTTCATGGCTTAAATCATATCCGTTTGGATATAAAACGCAAGCCCAGCAGACTGCCGTCGGGGCCGCGCCACGTTGACAGAATCGATCTCCCTCCGACTACCCCTGTGGAGCAATACCGACCTCGCCGAGCTCGTGACCGCGCCAAGCGAAAAAACTGCCTCGGCATGAGGCGGGCTAGGGTAAGAGAGTTGCATCAGTCACGCGATCCGCGCCGTGCGCCTCGGCTTCTGCTCGTGTTCCTGAACGTGCTTCTTCTCCTGCGCCTGGGTGCGCTCGCGCTTCTCTTCGGCCTCGCGGATCACACGGCCGACCTCGGCTTTCACTTGGCGTTCGACCCCTTCCCTGCCGAGCGCGCTGCGCGTCGCAAGATCGTTGAAATCGGTATGCGCCTTCATCTGCTCCAGCGCGGCCAGTTGCTTGTCACTGAGCTGGGCGCGTTTCAGCTCGGCCGTCTGCTGCTCGGTGAGCTTCCCCCCCTCGGGGTCCTTCTGCGCGTCCTCCAGGGCCTTGGTGGCCCGCAAGTGCTCCCGGTAGATGTGCGGGGTAATCGGGGCCAGGGCGGCCGGGTAAGCGTTCTCACCCGGCGCGAAGATCGGGAAGAAGGCTTTCCCGTCCACGGCCTTTGCGGCTTCCTGGGCCTTCAAACGGCCGGAATTGACGCCCTGCGTCAGCTCCAGTTGCCGGTCGTCGTCGCCCAAGATGATTACCGGCTTGTCGGGAAACTTCTCGTGCAGAGCCTGGGCCACTGCGGGCAGATTCCCGGAATCAAACGCCGCGACGGTGGCGAAGCCCAGCGCCTCGGCGTTGGTGGCCGCCGTCGCGTACCCTTCGGAAAGGACCAGCGCCGGGGCCTGGGCCAGCGCGTCCATGCCGCCGACCGGATGGAAGCAACCTTCCTTCTTGCTGTCCTTGGCGAAGCGTTTGGTGCCGTCGTCCTGGATGTACTGCATCGTCCACTGCTTGCCATCGACGTCGAAAGCCGGGATGTAGGTCTTCTGCCCGTCCTTGTCGGTGAAGACCCCGGTATGGGCCTGAATGCCCTTGTTGCGCATGTAAGGGGTCAGATCGCCAACCGGCACCAGGTCGGCCATCTGCTTGCCGACGCGCTGCGCGCTCGCTTCGTGCAGGCGGTCTTGCTCTTCGGCACGGGCGACCAGCTTGCTCGCTGCCTCGGCCGCCAATTTGGCCTTCTTCTGGGGATCGAGGGAATAGCCCTTCGACTTCCATTTCATCTCGATCCCGGTGCGGTTGTTCTTGATGTAGCCGGCGGGATGGCCGTCCAGGTGGCCGACATAGAATCCCGCCTGCTCGCCCTTCTTGTCACCCTCAACGCCGATCCGGTGCTTCGCACCGTCCATGTTGGGGTGCTCGCCGTTCACATCGCAGCCCATCGAACGCAAGGCATCGGCGAACTCTTCGCGGGGGCTCATCGCGGGGGCCTGCTGCGCCGGCACGTTGTCGGGGAACCAGCGTTGCAGCTTCTCCATGTCGGCCTTTGGCCCGACATACCAGGACTTCGCCGCCTTGTCCCAAGCGGCGCCGGCCGCCTTCGCGGCGCCGCGCTCGCCATATGGGACGGCCAGATAGACGCGCTCCTGGGCGGCCTTCTGGCCTGCGCCCTGGTCTTGGGCCGGCATGTCGGCTGTGCGGGCCTGGGCGGCTCCTTGCGCCCATTTGGCGAAGGGCGCTGCGTCGACACCGGACGGGACGTACCAGGACTGTTCCTTGCGGTCCCAGCGCGCCCCGAGGGCCTTGGCCTCGTCCTTCTCCTTGTACGGAACATCGAGATAGGTCCGCTCGTCCTGGGCGTGCCGATCCGCCGCCTGCTTCTGCTGCTGCTCCAGCTCGGCGATCCGCTTCTGCATGTCCGCGTCGTTGAGCGTCGCGTTCATTTCCGCTGCCTTGCGCGCCTCTTTAGCCGCTGAAATGTCCTCGTCCGTGCTGCTGGGATCTCGCCGAACCCGATCCTCATGCGCGCGAGCCAGGATCGCGTCCCGCTCGTGCTCGTTGTCGGTCGAATTGGCAACGACAACCGCCAGACGGTATGCAAGCTGCTCGGCATCCTTGGGAGTGTCAAAGTCCTTCACGACTTCGAAGCGCCCATCGGCGCGTTGGGTATAGACGCTCCAGAACTCAGGGGCGACGCCCAAGTCTGCCGCAGCTGCCACGAACCATTCGCCGTCCACCTCATGCTCCGCATTGGCCTGAACCTGGATCACCCCATTCCAGTCGTGCGGCAGTCGCTCTTTGGGCGGCAGATCGAAAACATCGCTCGCCGCAACATCGAACGCTCCCATGTCCCCCATCTTCCGGACCTCGGCAACGCGCGCTTCCCGTAGAAGCTGTTCCACCGGCTCGATGACCGCCTCGATCTGCGCGTCCAGGGCATCGACATCCGCCGGCAGCTCATGCCGTGTCCAGAACTTGTTTTGCGTGTTAAGCGGCTGCATCGCATTAAGGACATTGGTGGCGCGCTCGATCTGAGCAAGGTTCGCGGTATCGAGGGCGTGCGCCAGCGTGCCACGCTCCAGGTGTCCCATCGTCCACGCCTCGGCTACATCCGGGGCCGCTTCTTGCTGCGGTGCCTGCTGCATGCTCGCCTCCTGTCCTTGTTGCATGATCTGGAAGAGCTGTTCGGCCTTCAATGTGAACGCCTGGACCAACCCTTTGCGCTCCAGATAGGGGGCACCCATTTCCGAGTGCTCCGGGTTAATGCCGAACACGGGGGAAAGGCGATCATGCGCCTTCTCCCAAAACTGGCCGGGATCGTGCCCCGTGACGCTGCCCACGGTCGTCAAGCCTCGGCTGCGCAAGGCTTCCTCCAGGGTTGCCCCCTGCAAGGCTTCGTAGTGGCTGAAAGTCAGGGCCGGGTCGTTAAGGACTTCGACGATGTCCACCGCCAACGCTTGGGCAACGGTGGCTTCCTCGTGCGCCTGGCTCTGCCCTTGGCCCTGCTCCTGCACCTGTTGTTGCTCGAAGGCCATCACATAGTCCTTGATCTTCTCGGCCTCGGCCGAGGCCCGGAAGATCTCCAGCGGGTCGTCCTCCAAAGCCTTGATCCACGAACCGACATACGCGGCATGCTGGCCGGGATCATGGCCGATGCCCAGCTCGTCGCCGACAATCATTGACGTGATCTCCGCGCGCAACTCTTCCTTGGCGTACCCCTCGCTGCCGAACGGGTGCACCAGATCGCGGTCCAGCCGGGACGCGTGCCCGGTCCAGTGCCCGAGCTCGTGCAGCGCCGTCGCATAGTAGTTGTCGGCGGTCTGGAACTGGCCCCGGTCAGGAAGGTGGATGCTGTCGGTCGCCGGCCGATAGAAGGCGCGATTATTCTCGCCGTGGCGGATGACTGCCCCCGAAGCTTTCAGGATGTGCTCGGCCCGCTCGACAGCATCCCACGTCTGTTCCTTGCGCTCGATGAGCGGAAGACCCTCGATCTGTTCCGCATTGAAAACGGTGGCGAAGAACACGCGCGGCCGCTCCAGCATCACGCTTTGCTTGACCGGCTCGCCGTCGCCATCCAGGACGGGCTTGCCGTGCTCGTCCCGCTTCTCCTGCTCTTCGCTGAACTTCCAGTATTGAACGGGGGTACCCTTCTCACCCTTGCGGACCTGGGCGCCGGCCGCCGCCGCCTGCTTGTAGGTCATCCAGCGGTTATCCGTGCGCCCCTGGCTCATCAGGTGGATCGCGTTGATGCCCTTGTACCGCTTGCCAGTCGTAGGATTGAACGGCAGGAAGCCGCCGGGCTCTCCAGGCTCCCAAGGCCGTTGCCACGGCGCCGTGCCCGCCTTGAGCTGTTCAATCAAGTTCTCCGCGACCGTTTCATGGAACGGTTTCTTGGCCTCTGCCATGACATCAACCCTCCTGCCGCTCGGTCGGAACGGTCGCGTCAACCAGATCAACATCGCTGTCGAGCGCGTCTTGTTCGCTCAAGGCGTCTTCCGCGAAGGCGCCAACGCGCTCGGCCTCATCCGGATCGAACTCGGCCTGATAACCGGGTGTCTGGGCGTCGATCAGCTTCTCGCGGATCACGTCCATCGCATTCATCAGATCATGGAGGATCGCGGCTTTGGGATCGGTAATCTCCTCTGTCATGGTCACTACTCCTGTTCGTGGTTGTTGTGGCGGCTGGCGCTGTAGTCGGGTCTGTCCTTGAGTTTCGGGTTCTTGCTCTCGGGATAGCTCTGCTTGCACATCGGGAAGTTGCTACACGCCCACCAGAAGACGCCCGGCTTCTTGGTGGGCCGGCGGATCAGGCCGTGCCCGCACGCCATGCACTTGTAGAGGCTGGAAATCGGCAAGGCCTCGCGGCCGCCGGTAATGGTCACGGCGCCGTCGTTCGCCTTCGCTACCTGGTCGCGAATGAAAGCCTCTTGCTTGGCGCTGAAGGCCGCCAGCTCGGCGGTGCCCTGCTCGATGCCCTTCAACATGCGTTCGTAGAGGGCAGTCAGAACGGGGCTCTTCACCACTTCCGGCAGGGCGTCGATCATGCTGCGCCCCAAAGTCGTGCTAACGATCTGCTTACCCTTGGATGCCAGGAACTCGCGGCGTTTCAGCTCGGAAATGATGGATGCACGGGTGGCGGACGTACCGATGCCGTCGCCCTCTCGCAGCATCTTCTTGTGCTCCGGATCAGGCACAAACTTATGGATGTTCTCCATCGCCCGGATCAGCGTGCCCTCGGTGAAACGGGCCGGCGGCTTCGTCTTGGCATCCTTCCGGGTGGCGTGCTTGCAGGTCACGCCGTCGCCCTTCTTCATGGCGGGAAGGCTCTGGTTCACGCTCTCGTCGGTGTCCTTGTCCGCGTCCTGCTCGTCGACTTCCTGATACACGTCGCGCCATCCGTTGCGGGTAACAACCTTGCCAGCGGCAACGAAGGTTTCCCCCTCGATATCTACGCCGACCGTAGTGCTCAGGTACTCATGGACGGGATAGAACTGCGCCAGGTACACCCGCACGATCAGGTCATAGATGTTGCGCTCCTTCTCGCTCAGGCCGGCCTTGCTGCCCTTGTGCAGGGTCGGGACGATCCCGTGGTGCGCGGTGATCTTCGAGTCGTCCCATGTCTTGGACTGCAAGCGCGGATCGGCGCCGGCCACCAGGCCGGCCAGCTCCGCGTTCACGTGCTGAATCGCCTCGAGGACGCGGGGCACGTCGGCGTGCTGCGACTCGGGCAGGTAGGCGCAATCGGTACGGGGGTATGAAGTCAGCTTGTGGGTTTCGTAGAGCGCCTGGCAGGCGTTCAGCACGTCCTCGGCGCTGTACCCGAACTTGTTGGAAGCGAGCAGAGTGATGTCCGACAGTGCGAACGCGAGCGGCTGGTGCTGTTTCTTGGCTTCTTGCTTGTATTCCGCGACGGCGCCGGCCCTGCCCGTCACCTTCGCCACCAGCGCATTTGCCGCGGCGGTGTCGACGAGCCGCCCCTCGGGATCAAGGCCCGGCTGATTCTCCTTCGCTCGCCAGGAGGCGAGAAAAGCGCCGCCAGGATGCTGAATCTCGGCCCGGATGGTGTGATACGGGACCGGCTTGAACGCCTCGATTTCCCTGTCTCGAGCGACAATGAGGGCAAGGGTCGGCGTCTGCACACGGCCCACCGTGAGGAGCGCCCGCGAGCCGCCGCGCTTCGCGCGCAGGGTATAGGCGCGACTGAGGTTCATCCCGATCAGCCAGTCGGCCCGCTGCCGCCCCCGCGCGGCAGCGGCCCAGCAACGATAAGCGCCGTTGTCCTTGAGAGCGGCAAGGCCACGCTTCACGGAAACGGAATCCTGGGCGGATACCCAAAAGCGGCGCGCAGGCTTGTTGCAACGGAAGTATTCCAGGACCTCATCGACCAGCAATTGGCCTTCGCGGTCGGGGTCGCCGGCGTTGACGATCTCGGCGGCTTCCTTGAGCAGCTTGCCGATCACGGCGAGCTGCTTCTTCGCGTCGTCCTTCGGCTTGAGAAGCCAGTCGGTCGGGATGATGGGCAGCTCGTCGATCCGCCAGACTTTCTTGCCGCTGCCGTTGCGGGGCATCTCGTCGGGCGTGTAGTCGTCGGGTTCGGCCTGTTCGAGCATATGCCCGAAGCACCAGGTCACGGTATCGTTGCCGCACTGGATGAAGCCGTGGCCTTTTCCGGTCTGACCCAGCTCGCTTGAGATGGCCTTTGCGACGGACGGTTTTTCCGCGATGAACAATCGCATTGTCCTGTCCTCCCTTACCAGGTAATGACTGGGGAAACGACGGTCTGGATCTGCGAACGATTGATGGGGCCGAAGTAACGGCCATCGAAGGACGTGCCGCTGACGTCGGACATGAGCAGCACTTCGGCGGCGCGAAGGGTGTAGCGGTCTGCGTGGAACCTGGGCAGCGGACGTCCGCCAGCGTCGACAGCCCTGGGGGCACTCATGGGTAGCAGTTCGCCATTGACGCGTACGCCCTCGTTGGATACGGCGACGTCATCACCTTTAGCCGCTAAAACGCGCTTCATCATGTAGCCGTAGCCGCCGGGGCAAAAACCGGCGCCGATGTAGCCTCGCTCTCGCGCTTCGTTGAAGACCTGGACTTGCGGCGGACAGAACAAGACATAGGCGCCCTTCTCCACCGCTGCGCGGCTCGTCCAGTACAGGCCGACCGGGATGCTCTTCGTGGTGTTGATGCGAGCGCCGGCCGCATAGGCCAGCGCCGCACCGGCCATGCTGACCGCGCCGACCAGCGCCACCCCCGCGGCGATCCTCTTGAAGAGGGTGCTCATATCGTGATCCCCTCCCCTGCTTCCGCAAACTGGATCAGGCGATCACTGGCTTTCGGCGCCTCCACCGCAGCGCGCGCCTGGAAGACCGGATCTTTGAAGTAGAGCGGTTGCTTGCCGTAAATGGCGGGATAACCGGCCACGTACACCACCATGTCGCCCGCCTCTTCGATGTGGCCGTCCGCGTTCTTCCGAGGACCGGGCATCCGCAAGCACTCATCCGGTGTCAGCAAGGGGCGCTGCACTTCTTGGAACGTGCGGGAAACCTGCCCGAGCATCGCGGCCGTGCGGCGCCCGCTGGTCGTGATCTGCTCCTTGACTACGGTGGTCTGTCCGGTCAGCCGAGACAGGTGTTCGGCAGTCTCCATACGGTTCGGGGGATAGGCGTTGTGCACATGGCAGTTGGAGGTGATGGTTTCATCGGGTCCGTACCCCGTTTCACGGCTCTTGAGTTGGTTGATGTCCTGGCAGATCAGGTAGCACTTGATGCCGTAGCCCGCCACGAACGCCATCGACTCTTGCACGATCTGCAATTTCCCAAGGCTGGGAAACTCATCGAGCATCAGCAACAGCCGGTGCTTGTAGTGCGCCACCGGCCGCCCATTCTCGAAATCCAACTTGTCCGCAAGCAGACGGACAACCATGTTCACCATGACGCGAACCAAGGGCCGCAGCCGATCCTTGTCATTGGGTTGCGTGACGATGTAGAGCGTCACCGGGTCATCCGAATGCATCAGATCGCGGATGCGGAATTCGGAGCGACTCACGTTGCGGGCCACGACGGGATCGCGGTACAGGGCGAGGTAGGACTTCGCTGTAGACAGGACCGAGCCCGCTTCTTCCTCAGGCCGATCCATCATGTCGCGGGCGGTGGAACCGATGGCAGGATGGTTCTGCCCGGCGACGTGCCCATAGGTCGCCATCTCCATCCACAGCTCGCCAATGTCGCGGTTCGGATCGGCCAGCATCGCATCGACCGATGGCAGCGTGGCCGTGGTGGTGTCATCTTTCGCTTTGTAGAGCGCGTGAAGGATCACGCCGACCAAGAGTGCAAACGCCGTTTTCTGCCAATGCGAACCCAAGCCCTTCCCGTCCGGGTCGACAATCAGGGTCGCGAGATTCTGAACATCGCCAACCTCGTAATCAGTACCCAGCCGGATTTCGTCCAGCGGATTCCAGCACACGCTCCCGTTCGCAGTAGCCGGCTCGAACCGCAGCACCTTGTTCTTGGCGTGCTTCTTCCTCCACCCGGCAGTCATTGCCCACAGCTCGCCTTTCAGATCGGTGACGACGGCGCTGGCATCCCAAGACAGCATCGTCGGAACAACCAAGCCGACACCTTTGCCCGAGCGGGTAGGGGCATAGCTCAAGACGTGTTCCGGGCCGTTATGGCGCAGGTAATAGAAATTCCCGCCCTTGTCCTCCCAGCCGCCGACATAGACGCCCGTGGACAGGGCAGCGTCCTTGCCCCTGACAACATCGAAGAGGCGGCGGGGCCGGGGCAGCAATCCGGCCGCCTGGAGGTCTTTCTTCCCGGCCCAACGTGCGGAGCCGTGCAGGTACTCGTTCGCCTTCGACGAGTTCGAGGACACGACTTTCGCCACCGCCACGCCCAGCAGCCCGACCGTGGAAACCATCAGGCCGATACTCCCCGCCTGCATGATTTCGTTCGGATAGTGGGAATACCACTTCGAGGCCCACTCGAGGATCGACCACGGCGCATAGACGTGGTTGAAATGGTCGCCGAGGTTCGCCGGGTAATTGAAGGTGTGGGCGAAAAATTGAGTAGCAGACTGCAATCCCCCCCCAAGCGACACCGCCCCGAGCACGGGCAACAACTTGCCGCCCGCGCCTTTCTTGGTGCGAACTTGAGGCCCGACCGCATTGTTCATCTTGATCTTCATCGACTCCTTCCCTTCGACGTTTGGATCGAACCCCGGGGGGTGACGGTGACGGGATCGCCGACCGCTACACGGGACAAGCGCCGGGCCGTGGCGTGGTCGATGGACAGAACCATGACAACGTCAGCATCGTCTCGCCTGAGAAGAGCCGACGTCTGACCCTCGACATGACGAAGGCCAGCAAATGAAAAACCACGGGCATTCACATTATATAGACTGTTTTTCGTTATATCGAAGTATTTTAGGTGCTTATCTTTGCCCTCGGCGAGGGATTTGTCCGCTGCAGCCTGTTGCGCGGGTTTCAGCCGTCCTGCCCCAACAGCGTCCCGTCGCAATGCGTGATCTGATTGGGCTCCTTGCTGCTCCACGTGACGATGAACATCACGCGGCAATAGCACTTCACTTCCGCTGGCGATGCGAACCACACCGAGTTCGGACATTCCTCGCAAACGGTGCTGGCTTTGGGGCGGCGGAACTCGTCCAAGGCCTCCAACGTTGGGCTTGCGGCCGACATGGGCGGAGGCGTCCATGCCCGCCCCGCCTCTGGTGTCGTTGCCGCCTCGGCCGGCTCCAGCCCCGGTTCGGGTAAGGTTGTCGTCGGCAGCGGCGCTTGGTCCAGCGCCGCCAAGGCGGCGTCGATCAGTTCGTCCTCGCTCAGTTCGTGCCGCTCGCTCATAGGCTTTCTCCTTGCTCAAAAGCTGTTGCCGCCGCAATTCCAAAGCGGAATCGGCAAACGTGATAGGTAGCTGGGAATCGACGGCAGTCCTGATAACTTGAGCCTTGAAGTCGGGGGTGCCGTTGACGGTGATCTGGCTGCCATACCGCTCCATCGCCAGACGCAGCGCGGCTTGCACCCCCTCGCGCGTGGCCTCGCGGGAAACCTGGAGCTTGTCGCCATCGTCGCGGACAGCCGACTGGCCGACGCGGAAGATGATCGTGCCCTTCTTGGTGATGTTGTCCAGAACATGGGCGCGCTCGGGCTTCGCTGCACCCTGTCCGGCGACGGTGTTGCCCTTGAGGCCCTGGGCCGCCTCACGACCCCGCAGGGCGGCCAACGCGTCCGCATTGCCCTGTAGGGCCTCCTGCTTCAACCAGTCCGTCCACGCCCGCCGCTGGAAGCCCTGGTAGAGCTTTTCCCGTTCTTTCGCATACTCCTCATGGATCTCGGTCAGCTGGTCGCGCAGGGCAGTACTGGCCTGCGAATAGAGCACCTTCTTGCCGACGCCCTGGCTGTCGACAACCTTGAGGGTCGCGCGCCGGAGCCGGTTGGCCCGCTTCGCACCCTCTACAGCACGATCCTTGCGGCGCCGGGCTTTCGCCAGCGCGTCGGCTCGTGCCGCTGTGAGGGTCTGCTGCTCGGCCTTGTACCGCGCATAGAGCTCGACCGTATTGACGCGCAGGCGAATGGGAGACTTTTCGTATTGCCGCCGGATCTTCGGCTTCGCCAGCCGATCCGGCGACGGCTCGAAGGGACCAAGCCGGGCCTCAAGACCCGGTTTGGAAAGCTCACGGGCGAGGGTGCTGGCTTTGACTCGCGTACCGTCTGCCGCTTCTACAACCAAGCCATTGCCGCGCTCGCGCAGCGCAAGGCCGTTTTCCCTCATGACCTGGTGCAGCTCGGTCCACGATTGCGCCCCGCGCATTTCCTTCAAGCATTCCCGCCGGACCCAGCCCACTAGGCTTTCGACGCCCGCATGACGCTCCATGTCCGCGGCGCGCCCCTCGGCCATCGAGCGCCGCGATTGGTGGTTGTCCTGCTCCAGCCCGTAATCCCGCTCGAGCACGGCGCACAGATCCGCAAGGATGCGATAGGACTGGAACGGCTCATGCATCGTGTGCCGCTCCGGGTGGATCTTGTTGATGGCGATGTGAAGGTGAAGATTGTCGGTGTCATGGTGTACCGCACTGACACGCTGGTGCTCGCCGTAACCGAGGCCGTCAGAGATACGTTCCTCAATCGCTTTCAAAGTCTCCACGCTCGGGTGTTCACCGGGCCGAAAACTCACCAGCAGGTGACTGGTCTTGTCGCCGGCCGCCCGGGTGTTCTGCCGCTGCGTAGCAAGCACTTCCCCGATGACCGCCTGCAGGGTGGCGGCCTCGCAATTCGTAGCTGTGACCTGCCCGAGGCGTTCCGTTTTGTCTTGCTCGTCGGTGATGTACTCTACCAGCTCGGCGAAGTCGCTCTTGGCAAGGGACCGCATTGGGACGTGCTTCGCGATCACGCGCGAGCCCCGGCGTTTTAGCGGCTAAAAGGATCATCGCTCGGCCCTCGGCATGACGACGGTCATCATGACCTGCCCCATCTCGTCCTGGGTCGCCTCGATGCGGGACAGGACCGCGCGAATAGTCGCCTCGCCAAACTGCGTGGTGCGCTCGTCGTTGGTGAGCCAAAGCTTCAGCAGCCCGCCGAGGCGGCCAAGATCGCCATTGATTCGGGCGAGTTCGCGCACCTGCTCGTAATCGACCACACCACCGATGCGGTAGCCCTGCCCGACTTCGCGCAGAAAGCGGGCAACGCTCATCCCGGCTCGCCGGGCCTGATCTTCGATCAGCTTCTTCTCTTCCGGGAACACAGGCACCCGTAGGTGGTGCTTGCGCTTCCCGGCGGTTGGCCTTGCGCCTTTCCGCATCGTCCAAACCTCGCTTGTCATGCCGGCGGTAGCCGGCCCAGCCTCGCAGAGCAGGATGCCCGTTGAGCGCCCCCGGCGCGAATAAGGGATAGCGAAGTTAGATAACCGGCTCCGCTGGTTAGCTAACTTCGCCCATCCTGCCCGCCATTCGGCGTTCATTACCCCAGGAAAAGTCTACGCCATCACTTTTGATTTATCCGCAGTGGCGCGCAAAACAAGTGTAAAACATTTAATGGATATAGCGAAATTACGTGAACGCTCCCATAATCCCTGTGCCGTAATGGTATGGACACGATGTAGTTGCACCTTTTCGCGGTCTTGTTACACGCCGCATAGCGCAAGAATTGAAGCGACGGGACCTATGGAACGAGCACGATGGCGAAGAGCTACACCGAAGAACTTGCCGGGTGGGTGAGCAAACACAAGACACAAAGACCGCGCCAGGACAAGAACATCGTTGCGTTCTTGGCCGTGAAGGGCGACGTGAAGGCAGCGCTCGATGCAGGCTACTCCATGAAAACCATCTGGGAGCACCTGCACGAAACGAAGCGCATCGAGTATCGCTATGAGACTTTCACGCTGCATGTGAAGCGGTACATCCGGGCCAAGCCTCGAGCCGAACACCAAGTCGAGCAGCAGCTACCGCAGGAGCAGAGCAAGCCACAAGTTCTGGCGGCCCCAACGAAGCCCGACCAGGCGCAAAGCGAGCCCCGAAAGACCTCGCTGCCCTCCGTGGGAGGCTTCACGTTCAACGCAACACCGAAGAAAGAGGACTTGTTCTAATGGCCAAGATCCACATGGTTCTGCAAGGGAAAGGCGGCGTCGGCAAGTCGATGATCTCGGCGGTCATTGCGCAGTACAAGGCAGGGAAGGGGCAGAAGCCCATATGCATTGACACGGATCCGGTCAATGCGACGTTCGAGGGATACAAGGCCCTCGACGTGCGGCGCCTCAACATCCTGGAGGGCGATGAGATCAACACCAGGAACTTCGATATCCTGGTCGAGCAGATCGCCACCGCCGAGGTCGACGTCATCGTCGACAACGGTGCCAGCTCTTTCGTGCCGCTCTCGCACTACCTCATTAGCAACCAGGTGCCGGCGCTACTCCGGGACATGGGGCATGAGCTGGTGGTGCACACCGTCATTACGGGCGGGCAGGCTCTCCAAGATACGGTGAGCGGTTTCGCCCAGCTCGCCAGCCAATTCCCCGCCGAATGCCTGTTCGTCGCCTGGCTGAACCCCTATTGGGGCGCCATCGAGCACGAGGGCAAGGGGTTCGAGCAAATGAAGGCGTACATCACGAACAAGGATCGCGTGTCGGCCATCATCCAGATTCCGTCGCTCAAGGAAGAAACCTACGGCCGCGACTTTACGGAAATGCTCCAAGCTCGCCTTACCTTTGATGAGGCCTTGGCGATGAGCTCTCTCACGATCATGACGCGGCAGCGGCTCAAGATCGTGAAAGGCCAGCTCTTCGCCCAGCTCGAGAATACGGCGGTGCTGTGATGTCGGACAAGATCGAGTCGATCATCAAGGAGATCGCGGCCAAGCACGGCATCGCCGTTGGCCGCGATGATCCGATCCTGGTCCTGCAAACGATCAATGAGCGACTGATGCAGGACAGCGCGGTCGCCCAGCAGGAAACGCTGGACCGCTTCAAGGAAGAACTGGAATCCATCGCACACCGGTGGGGCGAAGACGCCAAGAGCAAGGCGGAACGGACGTTGAATGCGGCGCTGACAGCGAGTAAGGAAACCATGATGAAAGGGATGCAGGAGGGTGCGAAAGCGGCCGCCGAATCGGCGCGCTGCGAGGTGGAGGCCGCGGTCGGGCGGCTCGCCGGCTCAATCCGGGACGGCCGGCGGATCGCGATCATGAACATGATCGCGGGCGCCCTGGCTGTCTTTGCAGCAGCCATGGCGCTGCTCTCGACGTTATGAAACCGGCGGATAGGGAGATCCAGACCGGTTTTTTTATGGCTCAGGTTGACGCTTTGACACTAAATCCGTTTTGGGTATCTCGGGTCGGGCGCCGGGCGATGACCTCCTGGGCGGCGGCCGGGGCCAGTGCCGTCGTGGCCGACTCAGGGAGCCAGGCGCCTAAGAACCTGCTCAAAGTCTCTGGAGTTATGAGAACTTTGAGGAATGAGGAAGAGCTATCCGAGCGCCATCAGTGGCGAACAGTTCGAGCTCATCCGTCCGCTGCTGGAGAGTGCGCGCAGGAAGACCTGTCCGAGGCGCGTGGACCTGTACGAAGTGTTCTGCGCGGTGTTGTATCTGCTCAGGAGTGGCTGCCAGTGGCGCATGCTGCCCGAGGGGTTTCCCAAATGGCGCACCGTGCACGCGTACTTTGCCATCTGGAGCGAGCCGCGCGAGGGTGGTAGCCTGCTGGAGCAGACTTTAAAAAATCAGGGTGGCGCGGCCCGGCAGAGACTGGAGCGCAACGCCTGCAGCACGCTCTTGATCGTGGACGCGCAAAGCGTGAAGAACACGGATACGGCGGCCCAGAAGGGCTATGACGCGGGCAAGAAGGTGTCGGGGATCAAGCGCCCCATCGCGGTCGACACCCAAGGCTTGCCATATGCGGTGGCGGTGAACAGGGCTGAGGTGACGGACCGCAAGGGCGCGCTGCAGGCGGCTGCGTCGTTGCAAGCCTGGGCTCGAGCGGGTGCAAAGCGTGCTGTGCGACAGCGCCTATATGGGCCAGCCCTTCGCGCAGGGCGTGCGCGAGATCCTGGGTCAGGGCGTGACGGTGCAGATCGCCAAGCGCCGCGAACCCCACGCGTTCAAGGTGATGCCCAAGCGCGGAATCGTCGAGCGCAGCTTTGCCTGGCTGGAAAAGAACATGCGACTATGGAAGAACTGCGAGCGGCTGCTCAACACCAGCTTGCAGTTCATCCACCTCTCATTCCTGGCCCTTTTGCTCAATAGACTTTAAACAGGTTCTCAGGAATTCTTCCATTTTCCTGAAAACAGCGGCTGGTCAAGTGCATCGCATTTCTCCCGTGTTGCGAAAGAATTCGAATCGACGATTTATACCTGCCTTCCGTGGCCTTCAGGGGTCACACATCCCTTCACTCCCCTCGGAGCCAGCGACGTAGCAATTTCGTGATGACCGGCATCACGACGTACGTCAGCAGGACCACCGCGATCGGAATCAGCACCATCGTAGCCATATACACCGGCAGCCCTTCGAGCACGGGTCGCAATACCATCAGCAGGGGCGTGATCGTCAGATACACGCCCAGCCCGCTGGCGATCATCATCTTGTGGCGGGGGGGTGGAATCATCGGCTGGGGCGAGCCGGCGTTTGCCGGCAACTGAAACCATGTTTCCAAACCGACGGCCTGCTCGATCAGCACCGGTGCGCTCTCCACCGATTCGAGTTGCCTCACCAGTTCCAGCCGTTGCGCAGAATCCTCCCATCGCCGCAGGCTTGCGAAGCTGTCGAAACTCATGATGATTCGGTACGCACGTTCTCCGGTGCCGGTGGGTTTGAGGATAGTGGCACCCAGGTTGCCCGGGAACTGGCGCGCCGCCCGAACGCCTCCACCGATGAGGACTTCCCACTCCGTCTCCCGCCCGAGTTTCGGCACCCGCGTAACCATCAGGGTTACAGGATCCTTGAGTACCTGCTCTTCAGCAATCAATCACGCTCCCTCCTCTGCTGCTGTGCTTTGTCCGTCAAGGAGTCGATTTTCCGTGAGAGTCGTCCACACCTGAACGGACACGTATCGCCATCCATGCTCCGAATACTGCGGCAATTCCCCCAGCTACCTGCACCTTAGGCGAGGGAGCCAACAGCCCAAGTCCCGCGACCAGGAAACACAAGCGCTGCACAATGTCGAGCGACCGTTTCCAGAAACCTTCGGCAGCCAGACACAGACAGACGACGGCAAGGATCACCGCCAGACAGGCAAATGCAATCTGCAGCGGCGTCCCCGAGAGGAGAATGCCGTCGTTATACACGAAGGCAAAAGGAACGACGAACGCGATCATCGCCATTCTCACCGCCGCCAGTCCGACGGCAAGAGGGTTGGCGAGCGCGATCGGGGCAGCGGCAAACGCGGCAACGGCGATCGGCGGTGTCATCGCCGACAGGCTAGCGTAATAGACAAGAAACAGATGCGCAGCGATCAGCGAAACGCCCAGCTTCGTGAGCGCCGGCGCGACCAGCACCGCGGCGAGGATGTACACGCTGGGGGTCGGCATCCCCATGCCCAGCACCAGCGTGATGACTGCGGCGACCACCAGCGACAAAAACAGATCCGTGCCGGCAAGGAGGAAGATGAGTTCGGTCACCTTTGCGCCGAGTCCGGTCATCGACAGCCCGCCGACGACCAGTCCCGCAGCCGCACAGGCGGCGACGACCGGCACAACTCGCAACGTCGCTTCCGCGAGAATCTCATAGAACGCCTTGAAACTGAGACGGGTCTCGCGCTTGTACATCGCCACCGCGATCACTGCGAGGGTGCCGAATGCGGCGACGAAATTGGGGGAGTAGCCTATCAGCAGCGCCACCACTAGAGCGATCAATGGGACCAGGAACATCCCTCCTCGTCGCATCGTATCGCCGAAGGCCGGCACGTTGTCGAGACCGGCGATTCCCAGCTTGAGGGAATTGAGGTGCACCTGCAGATAAACGCAGAAATAGTAGAGAAATGCCGGGATGATCGCTGCGACGGCGATATCGGTGTAAGGGATGCCCGTGAACTCGGCCATGATGAAAGCAGCCGAACCCATGACGGGGGGCAGGATGCTGCCGCCGGTGGAGGCGGCGACCTCGATTCCGCCGGCAAGGGCGCCCGTGTAGCCCAGCTTCTTCATCATCGGAATCGTGATCGAACCGGTGGTGACCACATCGGCCGTGGGACTTCCGGAAATGGTCCCATAAAGCCCCGACGACACCACCGCGATCTTCGCCGGCCCTCCGGGACTCTTGCCGCTCACGGCTGAAGCGGCATCGAAGAAGAAATCGCCGCCTCCCGTGCGCGACAGAAAGGTTCCGAACAGGCCGAACAGAAAGACATAAGTCAACGCAACTCTGATCGGCGCACCAAAGATGCCGTCGGTCGTGAAGGCAAGGATATCGAGAAAGTGGAGATAGTCGATCGAACCGTGGCCAAGCACTCCGGGCAATCGGTCGCCCCACAGATTGTAGCCAAGGAACACCAGCACGATCGTCGTCAGTCCCGGGCCGACCGTGCGTCGCGTCGCTTCGAGAGTGATGAGCAGCAGCCCGCTTCCGCAAATAATGTCCCACAAAGTCAGCTCGTCGAGGAGCGTGATCCGAGTCACGATGCGCTCATTGTGAAACCAGAAATAAGCGGAAATTCCAATGCTCGCCGCTGAGAACAGCAGATCGCATACCGGAACCCGCTCCCGGCTCGAGGCTGCAGTCGCCCCGGTCGTCAGGAAGACCAATGCCAGCATCAAGCCAAGGAATACGATGGTCATTGCATAGATCTGGACAATCTGGATCGTCGTCACCCAGACGATGCCCAGCGCGATCAGGGCCGCAAAGGGTTTCAGAAGTTGACCGGCCCAACTAGCGGGATCTCGGCGCGCACCGGTCGTGAAAAACTTGTTAAAGAAATCGAGGCTCATACTGGACATGCTCGGTTCTCCCCAATGCCAGGAGCGTCTGCAGGCCATTCATATGGAATGGATCTCCGGTCGCGCGTCGAAGATGAACGAACGCTCGAGAGGTATAAACCGGAGCTGCACGCAGCGACGATCAGACGGATCTATTCGGACCCGCCCAAGAGCAATCAATGACCTTGCCGCAATTCATCTCGACAAGGACCGGAGCGCGGTGAAATTTATCCACCGCGGCTCTGATTGGTCATATCTATTTCAGTAGTCCAGCTTCACGGTAGTAAGCTTCTGCCCCCTTGTGGTAGGGGACGATTTTCTGGTTCGTGAGGAACTCGGGAGTTATGGCTTTCAGGCTGCCATGCGCTTCCTGAAGTTTTTCAATGTGCTTGTGCAAGGCTTCCGCCAGATCATGGGCGACTTTGTCGTCCATCTTGTCATTCACCACCAATATCGCGCTGAGTGCAACGGTCGGGACATCGGCGGGTTGCCAAGAATAGCTTCCCGCCTTCACGACAAACGGGGCGACACTCAGCTCCTGGGATACTTTTTTGATGACGCTGTCCGACACTGGGAGCAGAACGAGTTCGACCGCGTCGCCGGCCTGGACGATGAAACTCGTTCGCACGAACACGCCATTCGTGAACATGTCGATCCGCTTGTCCTTCATCAGATCGCCCTGTTCGTCCGATGCCGCATAGATGACATCGCCGCCCCATTTCTTGATGTCGTCCAGGCTCACGCCGATCGCCCTGAACATCTCGACTGCGACATATTCGGTGATATTGCCCCGTTTGTTGAAAGCCACCCTGATCGGCGGTTTCTTCACCGCAATATCGTCAAAAGTTCGGATCCCGTATTCCTCAGCAAATGCCTTCGTGATGACCATCTGCATTGGCGCCCAGTCATACAGCAGCGCGATTGCACGCAAATTGGTGATAGGTTTCCTGAAAGGTTTGGCGCCGAGGGTGGCAATATGAAGTTCGGCGTCGTGCGCGATTCCCAATTCGACTTTTCCCTGATCGAGAAGGGCAATATTAGCGAGTCCTCCGCCCGACGTCTGATATGTGATCGTCGATCCAGGAAAGGCGTCTTTCACGGCTCCGTCGATGCCTACCCCGATCATCGTCCACAACCCGCTCGGGCTCGCCCCGGAGAGAGTCATCTTGTAGGATTCCGCCGCTGCACCGAGGCTTAAGAATGCAATGGCAAGTCCACAAACGATGTTTCGTAACATGAGTGTCTCCTCCTTAGTAATGATTACCAACAACGTCGGAGTGAGGTCCCAGCCAAGGACTTATAAATTGTTTTCCTACGAGCAGTTCGGCTTCTTATGTTCAGATTATCATTGCAGTTTCCCCGCAACAAGGACGCGCGGCGCGTCGGATCCAATTAAACGTCCACCACTCGGACGCTCGATCCATCAGGGAAATTTTCATCTCGACTCGACGCCTGATAAGCGAAACTGACGCGCGAGCACTGGAGATTCGGCCCTTTCGCGAACCCTGACCGCGGACGTGATGATCGGCGCGCAACGAGCAGAGCGTCACTGGAACGCTCCTTCGATCTGATAGTCCGCATACTCGACGTCGGTCATGGCAAGAAATTCGCGGAACACGAGTTCGTTGTCCTGGCCGAGACAAGGCGCTGCGGCCATCACATCGCCGGGCGTGGCCGAAAGATCGAATGCCGAGAAATAACACGCGACATCCCCGATTTCGCCGTGCAGACGGCGGCGCCAGATCCGGCGGTAGGCGAGCTGCGGATCCCGGAAAAGATCGGCGATCGTGTTGACCGGGTAGGCGTGAACCTGCGCTGCCTGGAACCGAACGGCAGCCTCCTCGGCGTCCTGCGTGACCAGACACGAGGAAATGATTGCATCGAGCTCCGCAATATTTGCCTTGCGCGCCGCCAGCGTCGCGAAACGTGGATGGGCCGGCAAATCGGGGCGCATCAGTGCTGCGGCGAGGCGCGCGAACTCCTCGTCAGACCAGCACGAAAGCGCGAGCCAGGTGCCGCCGCTGCATTGGTAGGCGTCGTGCGGCGCCGCGCCGGGGTCGGTGTTGTTCGCCCGTTCCGCCACGCGTCCGTGGGTGTGGTAATCGAGCAGCGCGCCGGCGACAAACATCAGTCCGCTTTCGTACTGCGCCAGATCGATCCACGCCCCTTGGCCTATCCTCCGCTGACGATCGAGTGCCGCAAGGACCGCGCTGGCCCCGAGTGTCGAGGCGATGAAGTCGATATACGGCCCGTACAGCAGCATCGGCGGCCCGTCGGGATCACCGGTCAGGCCACAGAAGCCGGCAAGCGCCGACAGCTGCGAGCCGAAGCCGGGCGTCTGCGCGCGCGGGCCGGTTTGCCCCATGTTGCAGCTCGAGATCATGACGATGCCCGGATTCAGTTGGCGGGCCGTCTCGTAGCCAAGGCCGAGGCGCGACATGACGTCGGGGCGCATGTTCTCGATGACGACGTCGGCCCACGTGATCAGTCGCTGCGCCACCTCGACTCCGGCGGGAGTCTTCAGGTCCAGCGTCACGTCATATTTGGAGTCGTTGAAGATCGCGAAGCATCCGCTCCGATCCGGTCCGGGGCGGCCATCCTTGTAGGGCGGGTACTCGTTGCGGAACCCGTCGGGACGCTGATGGGATTCGACGTGTACGACCGTTGCGCCGAAGGTCGCGAGCATCTTGCCGATATGCGGCCCGGCAGCATACGCGCCGAATTCCGCCACTTTCACACCCGACAGGGCTTGAGAGATCGCGCTCATACGAATTGCCCCTCCTCTGCCGTATCGACAGCTTCGCCTGCGGCGGCGCCGAGGCCGAGTTCGGCCAGCAATGCGTTCAGATCGATTTCCGAACCCGGCGCATGGCGAAGCGGCGCACGTAGCTGGTCGATAATCGCAAAACTGCCGCAATGCCGCTGCGGCTCGCCGTTCGGCGTCTTCAGGTCGTGCCAGAATTCCCGGGCCGCCAGTTGCGGGTCGTCGGCAATGTCCCGCATCGTCGACACGGGATAGCCGAGCATCTCGCGGCAGCTCGCCTGGTCGAGGAATTCCCGCTTTGTGAGTCGGAGAAAGAAGGCGGCGATCGGCCGCTCCAGCCCGTCGACCTCTTCCTGCGTCGCAAGCCTCGGATCGAATCGTTTCCAGTCGATTTGCGCGAGATCCCCGAGTTCGGCGCCGCACTCGCGCATCCACGCGACCAGCTGCGCGTTCGTGCGCCGCCCGGCCGGGCCGCCGTAGAGCACGAAATTCAGATAGCCGTCCGCACAGGGCCAGAAGGCGCGATAGCGTGCCCCCTTGATCGAACGACCGGTGACGTAGGCGCCGGCGCGGGTCGGAACGCTGCCTTCCATGTCCCAGAACGCCGGCGCGTGCGACAGCGCAAGGATCACTGCCGCCTGTCCCGACACGTCCACATGCTGCCCCTCCCCTGTCGTTGTGCGATGAAGGAGGGCCGTCAGCGCGCCGACGGCCGCCTGCGCGCCCGCCCAGCAGTACGACTGGGGCACCGTCACGCGCTTGGGCGCATCGTCGGGCTCGCCCGCAAGCGACATCGCGCCGCCCGCGGCCATTAACTCGAGGTCGGACGCGAGCCAGTCCGAGCGCGGACCGGTCGAGCCGAACGGCGTGACCGATACGTGGATCAGTCTTCGGTTGAGGTTGCGCAGCCGGGTCGGATCCAAGCACCGGGCGCGCTCGCCCGGCGTTGCCGATTCGATCAGGATGTCGATGCCGCCTATCAGCCGATCGAAGCCCGACCGGCCTTCGGGCGTTTCGAGATCGAGACGCAGCAGCCGCTTGTTGACGTTGTAGGCCTGCCAGTCCGGATCGTCGATACCGGCCCCGGCGCCTCCACCTTGATCACATCGGCCCCGAGATCGGCGAGCAACCGTCCGGCGAGCCATCCGGTGCGGTTGCTCAGATCCAGGACCCGGTATGCTTTAAGCATCACGGACTCCTTTGTGGTGGCAGCAGCGGTCAGCGTCCCGTGCGCGCCAGGGACAGCACCCAGCCTTCCATGCGCGAGCGCATCTTCCGGATGTCGCCCTCGCCGAAGAAAGCTTCCGGCTTGACCAGATCGACGCCATAGACGGGGCGGTGGAAGTCGCTCTCGTAGCCGAACGGCACCGTCGCGTCGATCCCCATGCCGCCTTCGAACTGGGTGTTCGACGCGGTCCATTGCTTGTCGCCCGAAGTCATGCGCTCGGCCGGCATGAAGGTCTGGCCACGCCCGCCCGGGATCGGGTTGAGGATGTCGGTGCGCGGATTCACGCGGGTGGTCAGACACCACATGATGTCGTCCATCGAGTAGATATCGACGTCTTCGCTCACCGCGATCGCCAGGCGCATCCCTTGCGAGCACGACAGGATCGCGGAGAGGAAATTGCGCTGCCAGCCTTCCTCGATCTGGTTGCGCTTCTTGACCTGGATGATGCAGCCGCCCCAGTCGGTCATGCAGTACGGGATATGCACGTTCTGCACGATGCCCGGCTGCAGCCGCTCGCACAGGGCGAAGATCGCCGACTCGCGCACCGAAGTGTCGATGTTGGCGTCGTCGGCCGTGTGCACGCCGAGCGGGAAGATGATCGGCTTGCTCTCGCGCCGGCGCATCGTGATCGCGGTGACGTGGAACGTCGGTGCCTTGTACGCCTTGCCCATGTAGCCGGCCCACTCCGGATGGAAGTGGAAACGGCCCTGGACGTCGGCCGCTTCCGACTCGGCCGTCTCGTAGCGCTTGTCGCGCGGGTGCAGATAGCCTTCGAGCACGTACTCGGCGTCGGCGAGCGTGTAGGCGTCGATCGTGCGGCACTTGACGAGGCGCACCGGCGAGCCCTGGATCGCGCCGGCGATGCCGATCTCGTCGCAGCCCTTGGGCAGGATCGCGTAGTCGAAGCCCGAGCCGGCGACGAAGGTGCACGACGGGGGCACGCCGAAGCACATCGTCAGCGGGATCGGCTCGTCGTCCTTGTAGTGCTCGGTCATCACCTGCCACATGTGCGATCCGGGCGAAATCTGGAACGTGCCGACGTTGCCCCAGCGGAAGTTCATGCGGTTGTAGCCGATGTGGCTGCCGCCATCGAAGTACGGGCCGACGACGCACGAGATGCCCGAGCCGATCGTCAGCTCGGTCTCGAGCGGCGTATGGCGGATCGCCGTCAGCCACTTGTTGACGTCGAGGTCATCGGTGATCACCTCTTCCTGCACCGGCGCCTCGTCCTGGCCGATGATGATCGGCGCGAGCGGATGGTCGATCGCGCGTGCGACCTTCTTGACGCGGTCGAGCGAGTTCTCCCAGCCGAAGAGGCCTTCGACGACACGGATGTCGCCAAAGAGGTTCGTGATCGCGCGGGCATGGGGCATGCCTTTGACGTTGTTGAAGAGCATCGGCAGGCTGCCGTCGAAGATCTTCTGCAGACCGGTGATCTCGAGGTCAGGATTGACTTCCTTGTCGGTCTCGACCAAGTAGCCTTGGGTGCGGAACCACTCGAGCGCTTCGCGCAGGTCCTTGACCCCGGCCCGCAGGGCCACCGCATCGATTTCTTTCGTTGCCAGATCGTTCATCGTGTTACCTCCAGGTTGCTTTACTCGGGAATTTCGGGGGTATGTGCGATTACTTCTGCGGCTGGAGATTGGCAACCTTGCGGTTGCGCATCTCCCCCTCCCAGCGCCGCGCGAACTCGGCCGGCAGGCCGAATTGATCGAGAATCCGGGCAACGACGTGATCCACGATGTCGTCGACCGTCTGCGGGTGGTTATAGAACGCCGGCATCGGCGGCATGATCGTCACGCCCATCTTCGAGAGCTTGAGCATGTTCTCGAGATGGATGTCGGAGAGCGGCATCTCGCGCGTCACGAGCACCAGGCGACGCCGCTCCTTGAGGATCACGTCGGCCGCCCGGTGCACCAGGTGGTCGCCCGTGCCGTGCGCGATCGCCGCGAGGCTCCTCATCGAGCACGGCGCGATCACCATCCCTTCGGTCATGAACGAGCCCGACGAGATCGACGCGCCCATGTTGCCCTCGACGTGATCGACCGCGGCGAGCGCGCGCACCTGCTTGGCCGTGTAGGGCGTCTCGTGCTCGATCGTCTGGATCGCCCACTTGCTCAGCACCAGGTGCGTCTCCACGTCGCTGCCCTGCAGCGCCTCGAGCAACCGAACCCCGAACACCACCCCCGTCGCCCCCGTGATCCCCACTATCAGTCTTTTCATATGCCTCTCACTCAAGGAGTCAACGTATATTCAGCTCGAACCGATAATCCATATTATGGACTTTTTAAACAACCCTGTTCGGTGCCTAAGCCGCGATATTTACGGTTTCGAAGCAACTCTAGAGAGGATCACGCAAGCAGACAATCCGTCTTTCGGACTTTTCATTCCATATTTTGGACTGTTGTTATCAGACCCTTTGTAGGTAAAGAAGGTGCTTCCGCTCCCGCGAAATGGGAGACGGAGTTGAATGCATAGGTGCTTTGAATTGACTCGCCGCAGCCGGTCGGGTTACGAAGCCAGGTCAATTGGACATACGCGACTGCGCAGACAAGGAACGCAAGCGCGTTCGACGTCGGCAGAACTGGCGACGCACGCGAAATCGAGGCGCAAATGAATTCCCGGATGCCACCAAGGCATCAGGTGAGCTGAGTGCTTACGCGTGTGGAGCGGGCCTCAAGGGTGGGCCGTGTCGCTCACGGCAGCCTCGAGATTAATGATTTCGGCGCGAATTAGCGCGACCAGCTCCTTCTGACGCTCGTCGCTCATCCGACTGGAGATTGCCCCGATGCTGATCGCTAAAAACGGCTCGCCCGACCGGGAGCGTATCGGCAACCCGACTGAGGTGGCGCCAGGTGTTATCCGGGCATCGTTAAGCGCGTACCCCAGTTCTCGGCACCGACTCAACAAGCGCATCAGCGCCGGGACCGTGAGGTTGTTGTACGCCCCTAATCTCAGAGCGTTGGCGGAAACGACGTCGTCGATGGCCTGATCCGGCAAGGACATCAGCAACGCCAGCCCCCCCGCCCCCACGCCCAGAGGCCGTCGAGTGCCGATGTCGAGAGTGAGCGTTCTGATCGGAAAGGAACCCTCGGCGCGATCTATGCATACCGTATCAAAGCCGCTTCGTATCGTGAGGAATACCGTGTCGCCGGTCTTTTCGGCGAGTCTCACGAGGACCGGCCGACAAATGTCGCGCAGATTGAAGCTCGATGAGGCAGCAAGTCCAAGCTCGAAAGCCAGGTGCCCAAGAAAATAGCGGCGCGTCTGCGGATCCTGCTTGACCAAGCCTTCGACGATCAGACATTTCAATATCCGATGGGCAGTGGGTCGCTCAAGTCTCGAGTGGGACGAGATATCCACAAGGCGCAACCCCGTGCTATTGCGTGAAGCGAGGATCCGCAAGACGTGCGCGGCGCGCTGGATACTTTGTGTTCCTGCACCGGGGCCATTGCTGTCGCTCATGCGGAAGCTTCCCTTACATAAGTCCATGTTCTGGAATTTTATCGGCCACTTTCGCCTTGTCAATGCTCAGTTCAAGGATTAGATTTATTGACACGCAGGGTTCTATTGGCAGTATCAGTACTGGAAATAGTTCATATTCCGGACTGTTACATCAGGCGAAGTCTGATCCGGGGCGTTGCCAGGTTCCGGGCAGGCGGTGCATCTCTATCCTGTGTTCAGGAGGCCCAATGGAAGACCAAGTGATTCTGGTGGACGAGCATGACAATGAGGTTGGCTTCGCGGGCAAGATGGCGGCGCACCAGCGCGGCGCGCTGCACCGCGCCATCTCGATATTCGTGTTCGATTCCTGTGGCAGGCTGATGCTGCAACGACGCACATCAGCCAAATATCATTCTGGCGGCCTCTGGAGCAATACCTGCTGCAGCCATCCCCGTCCAAACGAAGAAAGCTCCGATGCGGCACATCGTCGCTTGCGGGAAGAAATGGGCGTCGATTGCGAACTGAAGAAGGCGTTCAGCTTTGTGTACCGGACAAAGTTCGGCAGCGGTCTCATCGAACACGAATTCGATCACGTGTTCTTCGGCAACCATGACGGTCGTCCGGTATTGAATCCGGACGAGGCCGACGACTGGAAGTGGGTGGACTTGACGGAATTGACTGTTGACGTCCGCAAGCGCCCCGAAACGTACAGTTTCTGGCTGGCGGCCTGCCTCGATCGTGTCATCAGCTGTCGGTCCTTGAAAGGAGCCGGGGCGGCAGCACAGAAAATTGGATCGACAAGCACTTTGATGGCATGAGTGCTGCCAGGGATAAAGCTTAAGTCCAACAGTGTCGCCGGCGCGGGGACGCCACTAGACCTCCGAATCGGGTGCGGCATCGACCCGAGAGGCACCGGACGTCGCTGAAAACCTGTTCAGAGTCTTTTGAGCAAAAGGGCCAGGAATGCGAGGTGGATGAACTGCAAGCTGGTGTTGAGCAGCCGCTCGCAATTTTTTCCATAGTCGCCTGTTCTTTTCCAGCCAGGCAGAGCTGCGCTCGACGATCCAGCGGCGGCCGGCGTGCGCGTGCCGATACCGTACAACTTCCACGAAGGCGTGCTGCTGATGGAGCTGGTGGCCGATGAGAACGGGGAACCGGCGCCGCAGCTCAACGACATCGTGATGAGCGAAGAGGATGCGCGGCGACACCACGCCTTTCTAGTGCGACAGGTGGTGCGCATGCTGTGTGCGGGCATCGTCCTGACCTGCCTGATTTCTTCGGACCACTCATTCCTGGAGAACGGCTTCCGGTGATGTGCTTGGCATTCTCGGGCCAGCCGCTGCGTTAGCTTTCGGCACCTTGAGGGTGATCATGAAATTAGGGCCCTGATAGGGGGGTTTGCGGTTGCGGGCGGATAGGGAAAAGAACGCGCGCGGCGACCGCACTGCGGAGCTCGACCGAATCGGGACGGACGCAAGGATACGTGCTTTGGCGAAGTTCACCGAATAGGCCGTCGTCGAAGTGTACTATCCGGCTTTGCCCACTCACGAGACGCAATCTCCTAATGCAAAGCGAAGTCCAGGGAAAGCCCACGTACGCCGTCGTCGCGGCCGTACAACTGCCGAACGTGAGTGATGTCGAGTTCGAGGCGTCACTGACCGAGCTGCGCGAACTTGCGAAAACATTGGGGCTGACGGTCGTCCACACCTTCATCCAGAAGCGTTCCGGCTTCGATACGACCGCCTACCTCGGCACCGGAAAGCGGCAGGAGATCCACGAGTTCATCAATGGCGGTGGCGTCGTCGACGGCAAGGCCCACGAGATCGACGTGATCCTGGTCGACCACGAGATTTCGCCGTCGCAGGCGCGCCACCTCGAGCTGGAGGTGGGCTGCGAGGTGACGGACCGCACGATGGTCATCCTTGAAATCTTCCATCGCAATGCGCGCTCCCGCGCAGCCCGCGCGCAGGTGGAGATTGCGCGCCTCGGCTACATGGCCCCGCGCCTGCGTGAGGCGGCGAAGCTCGCGGGACCGCAAGGTCGGCAGCGCAGCGGCACCGGCGGCCGCGGGGCGGGTGAATCGCACACCGAGCTCGACCGACGCAAAGTGCGAGACCGCATCGCCGAACTGCAGGAGGAAATCGATGCGATGGAGGTCGAGCGCAAGACGCAGCGCGCGCGTCGGCAAGGGCGTCAGAGCCTCGCGAACGTGGCGCTCGTTGGCTATACGAACGCCGGCAAGTCGACCTTGATGCGGGCGCTCACCGGCAGCGAGGTGTTGGTCGCCAACAAGCTTTTCGCGACGCTCGACACCACCGTGCGGGTCCTCTACCCGGAGAGCGTGCCCAGGGTGCTCGTCAGCGACACGGTCGGATTCATCAAGAACCTGCCGCACGGGCTCGTCGCGTCATTCAAGTCGACGCTCGATGAAGCGCTGGATGCATCGCTACTGCTCCACGTCATCGACGCCAGCGATCCCGGTTTCGAGCGCCAGCGGGAGGTCACGGACCAGGTGCTTGCGGAAATCGGCGCCGATGTGCTGCCGCGCCTGCGCGTCTTCAACAAGATCGACCACGTCGGCGATGCCCAGGCGCAAGCCGAACGCGAAGCGGCGTTGCGGGCGCAGTACCCGGACTGCGTCGTGATGAGCGCCCGTCGTCCCGAAGACGTGGCGAAGCTGCGCCAACGGATCGTCGCCTTTTTCCAGCAGGACCTTGTCGCCGCCGAACTCTTCCTTCCCTGGTCGGCACAGCAATGGCGCAAGGACATCTACGCGAACTGCGAGGTGATGGAGGAGCGGGCCGACGACGAGGGCGCGTTCTTCCACGTGCGCGGGGAGCGCGACACCGTGGAGAACCTGCGCGAGCAGTTCGAGCAGGTGCGATGAGCTGAGGGTATCGGCTCTACAAGCAAGCGAAGAACCAGCGCCTGTCCACTTTGACAGACAGGCGGTGCGCTCCGCTGCCAAGCAGTATGCCGCGAAGCTCGTTCGGCCACTTCCGTTCGGTCCCCTCGGCTTCAGAGGCGACATTCGAGCGCCCGCTCGACTCTGCCATTTGCCGCATTGCCAGATAGTGCAGTTCGGCCTGAACCGTCGTTAAGGTATGTCGCCGCCAAAGGCAGTAACGGGCCGGTCAGCGGATGTAGCTCCGCATGTCGGCCGCTACGTCCGCTTCGAATTTCACCTTACAGTCGGACCCGACCCCATCCGGCCTTTCTCAGTTCCAATTGCTCAAGATCAGATAACTGAGTGGAGCGGTCTGTCGGTATGCCTAATCAAGGGCAGGTATTAGCGCCAGACTTTCCCGTGGCGATTCAAGCCGACGTCTCGCCAATATCCTCATGCCAGAGTTCCAGATTTCTGGCGATGAAGTTCTGCATCAAATCCACACAAACCTGATCCTGAAGGACGGTGACTTCGACGCCCCGGGAACGCAGCCATTCTTCCTCGCCCATAAAGGTCAGATTTTCCCCGACGACGACCTTGGGAATGCCATAAAGAAGGATCGCGCCGCTGCACATCGCGCAGGGCGACAAGGTCGTGTAAAGCACAGACTCGCGATAGATCTGCGCCGGCTGTCGGCCAGCGTTTTCGAAGGCATCCATCTCGCCGTGTCTAATGACGCTTCCCTGCTGGATCCTTCGGTTATGCCCTCGACCGATAATTTTTCCGCCATGGACGATCACCGATCCGATCGGAATGCCACCTTCCGCCCCTCCTGACCGAGCTTCTTCGACGGCCGCCAGCATGAATGGATCCATGGTCGCTCACCCCTACACTGATAATTCGGGAATATAGCCGATGTGCCACCCTGGCAGCATCGGTCCCGTGAGCGGCCGCTCGTCGCTTCATGGGGGATGGTCACCCGTAAGGCGCCCCCGCTGCCCTTCCTGCCCGAAGACGTCCACGGGAAAGAGATCGTCGTGCTCGCCCTGTGCTATGCGGGTGACCCCATTGAGGGCGAGAAACTGATCGAGCCGCTGCGCGGGTTCGGCACGACGCTCGGCGAGCACATCGGCGTGCAGCCGTACACCGCCTGGCAGCAGGCCTTCGATCCCCTCTTGACGCCCGGTGCGCGCAACTACTGGAAGTCGCATAACTTCTCGCAGCTCAGCGCGGGCGCGATCGACGCGATCATCGAATACGCCGGCACGCTGCCGTCGCCGCAGTGCGAGATTTTCGTCGCCACGATCGGCGGCCAGACGGCCCGTGTAGCGCCCGAGGCGATGGCCTACTCGGCCCGAGATGCCAACTACGTGATGAACGTGCACGCCCGCTGGGAATCCTCCGCCGAGGACGAACGCTGCATCGCCTGGGCGCGCGATTTTTTCGCCAAGTCAAAGCCGTTCGCCAGCGGCGGCGCATACATCAACTTCCTCACTCAGGACGAAACCGACCGCATCGCGTTCGCCTACGGGGGGACGTACGACCGGCTGGTGGAGCTCAAGAAGAAGTACGACCCGACGAACCTCTTCCGGATGAACCAGAACATCAAGCCGGTTTGAGAGGAGATCACGCGCCAAACAATGGTGCGGACGCCTGACGTCGCTGCACATCGGCAGCGGCGCTCAAAGGCTGCTTTCGTGCAACTGCCACTTCCGCTTGGGGTCGACCGCCGTCCACAGACCGTGACAACTCACTGGCCCCTTGCAAACGCGAACGGCCAACCAGGCCAAGAGGCGCCGGAAATCGATCATCAATGCCCGGATCAGTCTGAAAGCTCGCCATGGCCTTTCAGGCCTGGGGCAGACCACGAATCAGGCATTCGCGTATCACGATCGACGGATTCGGCCCGGAATGCGCCAGGGCGAGCCCGCGAACTCGGGGAAGATCACTTACCCTAGGCATTACTTTCGCGCTACCCGTGATACGTAAGAGGTTGCCCTGCTATGTGCTCAAACTACCGTCCGGCTGCGCGTCAGTTGCTGCAGAAGTACCAGCTCGAACTGCCCGATTTCGACTACGGCGAAGCTTACCCCGGGCGCACGGCGCCCGTGCTGACGAATTTCGACCGCTCGGTCTGGCTTCCGGCAGCATTCGGATTGGTGCCGGCTTGGGCAAAGGACGCCACGATCGCTCGTCGCACGTACAACGCACGATCCGAAACAGTCGCCGAGAAACCATCGTTTCGGCATTCCTGGAAGCAGCGCCAGCTTTGTATCATCCCGGCCGAGGCCTTCTACGAACCCAACTACCAGTCGGGCAAGGCCGTCCGATGGCGCATCGAGCGCGCCGACGGCGAGCCCTTTGGAATTGCCGGCATTTGGGAACGGCGACTTCGAGACGATGGGCTTCCGCGTTGGTCGATGTCCATGCTGACGATCAACGCTGACGCACACCCGTTCATGCGTCGCTTCCACAAGCCTGGGGACGAGAAGCGTTCCATCGTGATCATTCCGGATGACGAATGGCGGGATTGGCTCAGTGCGACATCGGAAGCCCACGTGCGGTCATTTTTGCGCTCCTTTGACCCAGATTTGATGACTGCCACGGCGGATCCGCGGCCGGCGCGGGGTGCAAAGACCGAGGCTGATGGTAATCCGCCCGGCGAGTAAATTTGACAGGACTCACGGGGGTGGGCATCGGTGGCGTAGACCTAGCGTCGTCCTGGTTCAACTCTCGCAGAAGGGCTCTGTCGTTAAGCCTTTGAATGGATTAACGAATACTTAACCTAGGCGTGTTTCGCACCTTCGATAGACTTGCTCTAAGCGGGATACTGTATAAAATTACAGCATAGGAAGCCCGCCATGCCAACGACCCTCACCTGCCCCTACTGCCATACCCCGATCCGCGTCGACCGATACGAGTACGCCTCGAGCGGGGCTCACACTTATCGCATCTGCCCGGAGTGTGACTTCTCGATGCCGATGCCTGGGGCACCAGCGGCCAAGGAATCGGAAGCAGGAACCGGAGGCGCCCTTCCCTCGCATGGGGGTGCAGACGCCGATGTTTGACGCGAGCATGCCGCTGCCTGGCGATCTCTGGCGCGCCGCGCTCGATGCGCCGGTGCTCTGCCTCCCGCTCGGGCTGACTCCCGTCTCCGCTGGCTTCCCCTCCCCCGCCGAAGATTACGAGGCCAAGCGACTCGACATCAACGACTTCCTGGTGCGCAATCCGGTCTCGACGTTTTTCTTTCCTGTGAAGGGCGACTCGATGCAGGGCGCTGAGATATTCGATGGCGACATCCTGGTCGTCGATCGCAGCGTCACCCCGTTTCATGGCCACATTGTGGTGGCCTTCGTGAACGGCGAACGCCTCGTGAAGCGCTTGTATCGCCGCGGCGGCCGTGTGGCACTCGTTGCGGAAAACCCCGCCTACCCGGTACTTGAGCTTGCCGAGGGCAATGAACTCGAGATCTGGGGCGTCGTGGTTGGAAAGTTCAAACGTCTCCCCGCCTAGTCCCGGATGTTTGCCCTTGTCGACTGCAACAACTTCTATGCGTCATGCGAGAAGTTGTTTGATCCCGCGCTCGCTGACCGACCCCTGGTCGTCCTATCGAACAACGATGGGTGTGTCGTCGCGCGCTCGGCCGAAGCCAAGCTGCTGGGCGTGCCGATGGGGGCGCCCTGGTTCAAGCTGCGCCAACTGGCCGCACAACACGGCATCGTAGGGCTCTCGTCGAACTACGCCCTCTACGCAGACATGAGCAACCGCGTCGTTGAGGTGCTCTGCGCGTTCTCGCCACGCGTCGAGGTCTACAGCATTGATGAATCGTTTCTCGACCTATCCGGATTCCGCAATCTCGACCGTGTTCTCTATGGACAGCAGATTCGAAGCCGGATAGCACAGTGGCTCGGGCTGCCGGTCTGCGTCGGCATTGCACCGACAAAGACCCTGGCGAAGCTCGCCAACCACGTTGCCAAGAAACAGCCGGGTTTCGCGGGCGTTTGCGATCTGACCCGTCTTGCACCTGAGGCTCGGGCGGCGCTCTTCGCTCAACTCGATGTCGGCGAAGTCTGGGGCGTGGGCCGACAGATCAACGAGCGGCTCGGTGAGATGAGGATCCGCTCCGTACTGGATCTCATTCGTGCAGATCCTGACTGGATCAGGCGGCGTTTTTCGGTGGTTCTGGAGCGCACCGTGCGGGAACTGAACGGCATCTCCTGTCTCGCCCTGGAGGAAGTCGCTCCCCCAAAGCAGCAGATCATGGCAAGCCGATCCTTCGGGCACCTCCTCCATGATCTGGACGAACTGCGCGAGGCGATTTCATCCCATACCAGCCGCGCGGCGGAGAAACTGCGGCAGCAGCAATGCGATGCTGGCGCCCTGTCGGTATTGATCCGGACCAACCCGTTCAAATCTGACGAGCCCCAGTATCAGCGGACAGTGACCGATCCCGTGTCGCCACCCTCGAGCGATTCGCGAGCGCTCATCGCCGCCGCGACGCGCATCCTCACACGCATCTACCGCCCGGGGTACGCCTACCACAAAGCCGGGGTGATGCTGAGTCAGCTCGTCCCGCGCGCCCACACACAGGGCGAGCTCTTCGCGGCTGACGTGACAGAAGTAGATCGATCACGAGAGCTGATGACGGTAATGGATGCCATCAATCGACGCTGGGGGCGCGGAACATTGCGATCCTCTGCCACGGGTGTCGATCAGGGCTGGAGGATGCGTCGCGAGCGGTTGTCGCCAGCGTATACGACATCGTGGGACGAGCTGCCGGTGGTGCGTGCGAAATGACCCCCCGCAAAGGTGCTGCGGGCCGGTCAGCCCTTCAGGAGACGTCATCTGCGATGCCGCGTAAAACACATATTACAAGCTTCGCCGCGGCGTCGTGGACCGTAACATCACCGACCGCGACACGTCATCGTAATCGTCTTGATCGGCGGCCGGCTGGAATGAGCTGGATCCCCGTACGGCTCGTCTTGACATGCGCCTTGGCGGCGGCGTCATTGCCACTGATCTGTTCATCGAACCCTACATGCTGATTTCACGTCGTTTCCTCCGTGCCCTCCTTGTATTTCTGGCCGGGTTCTGCCTCTCGCCCACCGCTGGTGCAGAGAATGACCTGCTCGGACGCTTTGTCGGCGATCTACTCGGCGAAAGCCTTTATTCGCGAGCGCAGAAGAAAACCGGGCTCGCCGCTTGTACGCACTTCTTTCCCGCTGCCAAACCGCTCGATCTGGGACGTCTTCCCCAGCATTGGCGCCCGATCGGCCTGTGTTCGAATAGCTTTGCGGTCGTGTATTCGGGCCTTACACGAACTCCCCTTCTGGTTATCGAACGCCTGACAGCCCGTCAGCTCAACGACGCGAGCAACGAACGCCGCACCGACGCGTTCTTCGCTGATCCCCGTCTGCCTCACGACACCCGCGCCGAATTGCAGGATTACGCGGGCAGCGGCTTCGACCGTGGTCATCTTGCGCCTGCGGGCGAGCAACCCGACCAGACTTCAATGGCGCAGTCCTTTGCACTCTCGAACATCGTCCCGCAGGACCCGACCAACAACCGGAAAATTTGGTCCAAGATCGAATCCGACGTCAGGAAATTCGCACGACGCGCGGGGGGCGACGTGTACGTCTTCACCGGCCCACTATTCACCGGTCAAAAGAAGACGATCGGCGCCAACCGGGTGCGGGTACCAAGCCACCTATTCAAACTCGTCTATGACGAGCGAAGTCGACGGGCATGGGCGTACGTCATCGAGAACACAGCGCACACGCGTGTCCGTCCACCGGTTAGCTACGAGGAGTTCGTGGAGCGCACGGGCTGGCCCCTGCTCAACGAAGTGACTGTCACTGGCAGCACGAAGCGCCGCGGGTGAGCCGCCCAAGCGGCCTTCTCTATCTCCGACTCCTAGACCACTCCCAGACGAGGAAGGAGGACAAGGCTCGACCGCGGCAAGAAAGGCCCGGATCTGTGGCTGGCGGCCATCACCTATCGTCAGTTGGCCGCCAGGTTTCTCGAGGCCGCCCCCTTCCCCGGAATCCTCGCGAACGGTGGGACTTCGTCCTGAACGGTCGTTGATCTGATAGGCGATGTCGGGCGGTAAGCTGCCGGTCAACTGCCATTCAGCCGCTGATGGCGGCCACTGACCGCTTCTTCGGTCGAGGAACTCGAATTTTCGACCCAAATCGGTCGGGCGTGGACCGCAGAAGCAGACCTTCAGGCGTCGAGGCACACGCTGGCAACCCGAAAAGGTGTCAAAAATGCTGCGGCTTTCGCGGCGATGCGGAAGTTTGCCTGCACACGGCTTGGAGCCACCGCGCTCCCGCCGCAATACCCTGATGAATTGCCGACGGTCGGGGGGCGCGTGACAGCGTTATCGCCCGAGAAGCACTGGCCTTCGGGTTGGCGCCGTCTCCACTGTCTGCGTGGTTCAGTCCCGCCGGAATTCAACGCCCGGGGCTTTTTCTCGGTGTTGCCACCACACCCGAAGCTCATCTCCCCGTCGCCTGCGACCGTCTACGTCAACTCATCCAGACGTTCTCCTGACGCAACGTGATGTTGCCGTGGATGCGAGTGGGGGCGATTCATCGCGGCGGCGCGGCGGCAGAAATGACCGCAAGGGACGCTCGCGCGGCGCTTCACGCGCGGGCGGCCGGTTTTCGTCGCGCCATGCAATGGATCATTCGCGCTCGCCTTCTTCGTCCTCCCAGGCATAGCGGCGGCGAGGCGGGATATCGAGACGCCGCAGCGCTATCGCCGACAGCGCGCCGATCAGGCCACCCGCCAAATGAGTTTCCCACGACCGCCCCTGCTGAATCGGTAGGACTCCCCAGGCCAGACTGCCGTAGAGAAAGTATACGAGCAGGGACGCGGCGATCGCGCGCCGATCGCGTCGGATCACGCCGGCCAGGAAAATGTGGGCGACCAGGCCGTAGACCACACCGCTCGCACCGATATGGACCGATGCGCGGCCGAGCAGCCACACCGCGGCGCCGGGGCCGAGGAAGATCGCCGGGAGTGCCCGGACGGCCGAGCCCGGATAGAGGTGCAGCATCGCCGTAAGCAACACCAGCAGCGGCGCCGTGTTGGCGATCAGGTGGCCGAAGCTGCCGTGCAGCAGCGGCGCCAGTACGATGCCGGGCAGTCCGCTCAACTCGCGGGGGCGCACGCCGAACCTCTCGAGGCCCAAGTCGAGCGCCGTGTTCACCACCTGGATCAGCCACAGGAAAGCGACCAGGCAGAGTGCGATCCTGAACGCAAGGCGGAAGCTCGCGCGGGCGCGCTCGGAGCTCGTGTAGGCCGGGTCGGGAATGTCTACGTCCATCGTCCTTGCCTCATCGGCCGACTTCGGCCCGCTATGTGCGCGTCTTGCTTCATTCTAGGCTCGCTCGCGACCTGGATGGGCGGCGCAGCCGGCCAGTGCGGCCGAGGGCGGCCCGGCCTATGATTCTCAGGAAACGTCGGGGCGCGGCCGATGCCCTGAAGCCGGGGATGCGAACCGCTACCCGCAAGGAGACGATATGTCCGACCCCACCCGTCCAGCCCGGATCGATGAACGTTCGCGCAACGTGACCGAAGGCGTGATGCGCGCGCCCAATCGATCGATGTACTACGCGATGGGCTATCGGGAAACGGATTTCGGCAAGCCGATGGTCGGCGTGGCGAGCGGACATTCGACGATCACGCCGTGCAACAGCGGGCTGCAACCGCTGGCCGATGCTGCCGTCGCAGCCTTGAAGGAGGCCGGCGCCAATCCCCAACTGTTCGGCACTCCTACCGTGTCCGA